>JBHJOQ010000020.1:0-8597 GCA_050329555.1 Acidimicrobiia bacterium
GCGGACAAGGCAACCATCGAGGGATTCACCAAGGCTCTGGACGTAGCCGGGGTGAAGGTGTCCTCGATTCTCCCGCTCTTCCGTTGGTCCGGGCCCGGTGAGGATACCCGGCAGGCCGCGGTCCGGTATTGGAAGCGATCTATAGAAATCGCAGTCGACCTGGGTGTGAATGTGATGAACTCAGAGTTCAATGGCCGCCTTGAGTCACCGGACGCAAGTGAGGCACTGTTCTGGCGGTCCCTGGAAGAGCTCCTTCCAGTCTTCGAGAAGGAAGGTATCGAGTTGCGTCTCGAGCCGCACCCGGATGATTTCATCGAGGACGGCCAGGCTGCGATCGATTTGATCCGCGGGATCAATCACCCACTCGTCTCGTTTCTGTATTGCGCTCCCCATACGTTCCATCAGGGAGGTGACCTCACCAGGATCATGGAGTACGCCGGTGACCTGCTCACTCATCTCCATGTTGCAGACAGCTTCGACCACACTGCCTCCTCCGGTCTCCGCTACATCCTCAATCCTCCGGGAACGCCGGCTCGGGTTCATCAGCATTTGGACATCGGGCAGGGCGAGGTTGACTGGGATGAGTTCTTCGAGACGTTGAGAAGGCTATCGTTCGACGGATTGATGACGGTTTGTGTTTTCGCCTGGGAGGAGCGGGCCCGAGAGTCTTCGATCTTCAATCGGGAAAGGATCGAAGAGTACATCTCGACGTGGTGACTTCGATGGCCAAACGAGGCGCTCGGAATGATTGGGCTGATTGTTGTCCTGACGAACGACGAGGCTTTCGCGGGTTCTCGCCTTCGCTGGTGGCCTTGGTGGCAACGAAACCTGTGCACGACCCACTGGGCGTTCACCCACCGAGCCCGCCAATCCGGGCTGGTCCCCTCGATGGGATCAGTCGGTGACTGTTTCGATAACGCCGTGGTCGAATCGTTCTGGGGGCGTATGCAAGTCGAACTGTTGAACCGGCAAAGGTGGCGCACTCGAATCGAACTCGCCAACGCAATCTTCGAATACCTCGAGATCTTCCACAACCGCCGACGACGCCACTCTGCCCTAGGAATGCATGCCCCGATCGAATACGAGAGAATCCACCACGACAACCAACCACGCGCACTCCAGAATCGAGCAAGCTGAATCCACGAAAGTGGGGGAACATCACCCTGTCCGGGGAACCGGGGGAGGCTCACTCCTCGTTGATGCACGCTGCATCGTGGGATAGAAGCTGGCTACGGGTACCTCCTCGCCACGTCTACCCCCTCATTCCGTAGCACCCGAGATCCGAAGCGATCGGCAGCGCGCGACCCCCCGGACAGACCGGATCGACCTAATCCTGCATGTTCCGGTAATACTCTCGGCCCGCGGCATGGAGGTCTAGGACTTCGTTGCGCTGGGCGTCGCTGTAGAACTTGCCCTTCTGGCGCACCCACTCCATTGACTCGTCGATACGCTCTGTAAAGTACCTGGCGGAGTTACCCCGGCTTGGAGGAGGGCGACCGCCGGCAGAGATATAGACAGGGGACGAGTGGGCCCACAACGGATGCCCAAAACTGTCCCGACGACCGCTTGACAACCTTGCGGCAACCCAACTGTCGGAGTCGATGGTCACCACCGTCTCGCGTGACCCAGCCCGGCAATCACCACGAGGGTTCCACGCCTTCCTGACGTTTCCGTTCACGACCACCTCGACACGCTCCACCGCATAATGGGACTGCCACTCCACCCGAACTGAGGCGTCAGTGCCGCACTGCGCTTCGATGGTCTCCCCGGGGGAGGCTCCCCCGACCTCAACAAAAAGGGCAGGGCCGTTGGTGATGAATGTCCGCCCCTCCCTGACCGCCGCGAGCCAAGTCTCATAGGAGAAGGTTTCGCCGCTCAATGCGTAGACGCGGTTCGCCGACGACACGAACCAATCAGAGCCTGAAGAAGCGGGCAATCGGATACCGCAGTTGAGCATGTGATACCAGAAGCCATATTCCACATCCGTCCAGAACGGATCAAACAGGTTCATAGCATGCACCTTGCCCAAGGCCGCCGCCACTGGAGCCTCCATTCCCAATCCGTTGTGACACCAGATCACGAGACCGTCTTGGCCCGCCGCGTTGTCACAGGCGTACGAGAGCGGCGGGTAGTCCGGTGAGAACGCATCAACCAGAAGGCCGCTAGACACGGGGTCGACGATGTTGCGTATGTTGAGGAGCATGACATGGCCGTACCCAGGGTCGTACGGCCGGTTCGGATCATGGTTGTGACGGGTCTCCTCGCCTGATTGCACATAGTGGTGCGTGTCAGTGAACTCGGTGAGCACGCCCGGCGGGTACCTGTTCGTCGCATACGGCAGGCCCCCACGCTGCAGTATCGAGACTGCCGTCATCCGAAGGTTTTCGACCCGAGAGTCGTATAGCAGCCTTCGGTCCGGATCGGTCTCCAACTCGTCGTAGTGGATGTGAGTGTTCCCAGGATGCCATCCACGCTCGGGGAGATTTCCCCACCGCTCGAGCTGAACATCGATAGCAACGCCGTGAGAACCAACCTCAACCGCCTCTCGCCACGGAGAGAACTCAGTGCCTCGCTCCACCAGGACACGTGAGTAGCCACGAGGGACCTCGACTGAGAAGTGTCCACCCGAGTAGAAGAAGGGTTCACCCGGGCCGCGCTTCCACATGCTGCCGTCTGGGCCGGTCGGCTGCCCGTCAGGACCAATTACTTGAACCCTCGCCTCGACGAGTTCGCCAGTGGACGCGTCCCGAATCTCACCGATCAGTCGTCCCATGATTCAGACCGCCTTCTGGTTAAGAGCGACACCCGAGGCGGCCGCGTCCTGACGCGCCGAATTAGGGCAAGGCGTTGTCGGATGTGGACGTTTTTCAACCGCTGCCGCCGTAGTGTTCCTGTGAAAGATGTCGGCGGAGGGGATCATCTCCGAAATCTCCCACGGGATCTCGCACGACGGAATGTATGTGGTTGGCACCGTTCTGGGTGTTGTCGTACTCGATCAAGAGCCGAGGTCCCTGAATTCGGTAGTAGTGAGGCTTACCCAAATCGGGGGGACCCTCCCAGGCGAAGTGGAGTTCAGTCAGGACGGATTCCGGTGAGACAAGTGCCGCGGATCCGGAAGGGTGGAAGCGAACTCGATCACCATACACCTTCACCAGGCGGACAAGAATGTCCCGCGCATCGAGTCGCAGGCTGGCGGCGGATAAGCCGAGCGGGATCAGTTCTCCGGCCACAAGGGGCTGGTTGTAGGTGAGAATGTCTGGCGGTGCGACTTCGCTCACGATTGCCTCCGCTCGCTGCCTTGGGGTCAAGCTGTCGAGGAACGAGCGCGCTAGGTCTTCCTCGAGCGGGAGTGGTCGGACGACAGAGGTGCCCTCGTAGGAAACCGCGGCAGGATTGGAGCCAAAGAAGACTGGAGTCGAAGAGATCACCTGATCCTCGCTCACAGTGATGTGCAAGGACGCATGGTGTCCTTCGAACCTCCATCCCCAGCGACTGTCCTCGACAGGGTCGCCAAACACGGTCATTGCGTAGTCGAGGGCGTCACGCCCCCACTCTCCTGATTCCCACTCATCCAGCACATTCTCGAGAGCCATGATGATGGCTACCTGCGCGTAGGCGTGTCGCCGCAGGACGATTGCCAGAATCCGATGTACGTATTTACGTTGCCTCTCACGCATGTTCGCCAGGTCCAATCCCTGGCGTCGGCGGGGTATGAAATGCCAATTCCGACGCTCGACAGTGTCTCGGAAGGGGACCCGGATCGCGGCCAGTTGGGCCGAATCCAAGGTCTCAAGAAGGAGGGAGATCGCCGAGCGAAGCTCTGCCACTTCCCCTGGCGCCCCGTCGGTCATGACTCAGCGTCGTCTCGCGTCGGTCTTTCCAGCCGGTGAGCGAGAGCCAATTCATGGAGCCACGTCAGCGCCGACCGAACCTCACTGGCGCGATCTTCGTCAAATTGCCGCCCATGTGCGACCGCGAGAGCTGCGGTGGGCTCACCCGATTCTGCTTCAGCGGTCAGGCCGGAGAGTGTGACGACGCGCCCCCCATCCCCTGAAGACGCTCCCGGCCAAGCCATCTCGACCACCACCGGATCGCCCGAGGTAAGGAGGGGGCCGAGGGTCACCAGTTGGTCGATGTGGCTCAGTGCCCCATCGAGAATAATGATGGCGTCCAGATCTTCGGCCGCACCCTTGCCGGTGCCTTTGGATGGCGCAAGGCGGTCCGATATCTCGGAAAAGTCAAACGTCTGGCAGTAGAAACCGTGCAGACGCTTCTGGATCTCGGCGTAGGTGTCACCGGCGGGTCCGAGCAGGGCCACCCGCGCTCCATTGAGATCACGAGACAGGGTCGGGTTTCTCCAAACGCCAGAGCGTACGGCCGAATCGGCCTCAAACAGACGTCTCATTCCAGCCAGCAGAAGGGCCACCGCCTGATCGGCCGCCACCTCGGATCGGGAAGGTGCCGTGCTGATCACAGCTATCTTCTCGCTTTGCACAAGAGGATGGGACAGTAGGTCTCTACCCGACTCGGTCGTGATGATCGTTCGCGAGGTCAACTCAGGCAAAGAAACCGACGACAGGTCTATGTCCCCCAGCAAAAGCGCGGCCAGGGCGGCCCCATCGGACGAAGTGACCGGCTCGAATTGACGTTCCAACCGGAGTTGAGCGGCGGCCAACTCCACATCATCTGGATCCTCGGCTATTACAAGCACTCTATGCTGGGGAAAATTGGGTGTAGATTCCAAAAAATGCGTCTCTGGCTCCGTTGAATCGGATGAGCCAAACCCTGGACCCCAATTATAACATAGATGAACCAGGCGTTCATGAGCAGCCCGTGGACTATAATTTCCACGAAGGAGGTCTGTCTTAACCGAGAATGGGTATTGGTAACACACTAGGAGAGGCGGAAAACGTCGAGGACACGCGGTCAGACAACAGTTCATCGGAAATTGAAACCAACTATTCTGCTCCAGCTGCAGGGTGTGCGTCAGAGATTCTGCTTCTTCTAGCCAGAAGCCCCGAGCCGCTGTCGCTGGCTGAGATCACGCAGAGCGTAGGTCGGACCAAATCGCTCAGTTTCCGGGTTCTCAAGGAGCTGCAAGCTGCGGACTTGGTGCACAAGCCTGACGGAAGTCGGTACGAACTCGGACTCAGCGCATTGGAACTCGGTGCAGCCGTGGCTGATCGGTTGGGCGAGTCCTCAGTTACGCGCGAAGCAATACGCTCGCTTTCCGCTGAAACGGGACAGACGGTCAATGTCGGAGCTCTCAAGGGATTTGACGTGATGTTCGTGATGAAGCAGGAAGCCCCTCGTTCCGCGGTGACAATATCCCACGTCGGCCAACGGCTTCCAGCCAATTGTTCGGCGCTTGGTAAAGCACTACTTATGCAATTGGACGACGGAGAAGTGGATCAGCTGATGCCAGAAGAGTTGGTTGCGCTCACCTCAAAGACGGTGACTGATCGGAATGCGCTGTTGGAAGAGGTCCGCATCTCGAGAGAGCGGGGATTTGCGGTCGATCGGGAAAGCGCGATTCTGGGGCGCGGAGCGGTTGCCGTCCCCATCAAGTTGCCTCACATGCCTGAAGTGATTGCCGGAATGGCCGTCACTGCGAGCCTCGATGACTTCGATCTCGAGCGGACCTATTTGCTTGATTGCGTAACACGGGCCCGATCTGCTATCGAGCGTGTGGGTACGGCCCACCGGACTCTAGGCACTGCGTTCGGTAGAGGTGGCTGAGGGGTCGGCCTGTGCATAATTGACCGACAGGTCATTAGTCACTAGCGCCTCGAAACTCGCTCTCGCTTACTTCGTCGGCCACAGACCAAATCGTCCGCCTCAAGATCGCGTGGTCGACTTCTCCCCGGTGTTTGGCGAGCTGCTGGGAGAATCGGTGGATGTCGAGAGCCTTCGAGTCTGCATAGGCCTCGAACAGCAGGTACTTGTTGGGATCCTGGCGATTCACATAGATCTCAAAGGCGAGGCATCCCTCCTCCCCCTCCAGCGTCGCGGAAGCATGCTCTTGCATTCGTAGATCGAAGTTGTCGCGCTGATTTGGGTCTATGTCGAGTTCCACATAGAACCTGATTGGATCGTTCACATTGTCTCCTTTGGTTGACCTCTCCATCCGTTCGGAGGAAGACGCACTATCCGCGATGTCGTTCCTGACTGAAGTCGAAATCGTCCATGTTCGGCGCGGCTCCTCGCAGCGTCCACCCTCCGTCGACCTGCAGGATTTGTCCCGTGATGAATGCGGAGGCATCGCTGGACAAGAATCGCGTGGCACCCACGTAGTCCTCGGGCTTCGCAACCCGGCCCATTGGTGTCACCGAGGCCCACCCCCTCGCAAAGTCGGGGTCATATTCCAGGTTGCGTTGTGTCAGGGTTGCTCCCGGAGAAATCGCATTGACGCGCACTCCTATCGGGGCAAGCTCAAGCGCAAACTGCCGGGTCATGGCTTCGAGCCCACCCTTGGCAACGGTGTACGCTCCGTGGAATGGCATGATCCCCGTGACCGCAATAGACGTTATGTTGATAACGGAGCCGCCTCCCTGACGTTCCATGTGACGCGCAGCAGCCAGTGTGCCGAAGAAAGGTCCTTTAAGGACCGTAGCGATTACGTCGTCGAAGTCTTCGTCGGCCGTCTCGAATAGCGGGCCGAACCTGGTCCTGGCAGCGTTGTTGACAAGGATGTCGATGCGGCCAAGCCGGGAGACGACAAGGTCAATTGCAGATTGAAACTCGTCTCGTTCTCCGATGTCGGCCCGGATTGGTAGTACCTCGCTCCCGGCATCCTCAATCTGCTGGCACGTCTCCTCTGCGGCTGACTCGTCGTTTTTGTAGATCACGGCCACATTGACCCCTGCACCGGCCAGACCTGTTGCAATGCCGCGGCCGATTCCCTTGCTCCCGCCGGTGACCAGGGCAACTCGACCCGAGAGCCCTAGGCTATCGACGGACAACGTCTGTCCTTGTGGGTACCTGGCCCAATTGGCCGTGTCTCAAGTCGCGAATTGCGTCTGGATTGACACAAGTACCCGGTACCAAGCCAGAGGAGATCTCAATCATGCCTTGTAAGACCAACGCAAGGATCGCTTGCATAGCTTGGACCGAGTATGAAGCAACATGGCCGGTCAACAACGTTCTATTCGATAACGCGAGGGGAGATTCTGCCGGGAGGGGCTCTTGGGCGAAGACATCGAGCCCGGCTCCAAGGAGGCGTCCGGACTGAAGCTCTTTGCGAAGGGAGGCCTCATTGACAATTCCCCCGCGTGCGGTGTTGATGACGATCGCCCCGTCGGGCAGGCTTTCTAATTCTTCGGTGTCGATCAGGCAGCGGGTGCTGGGTGTCAATGGGATATGGATAGTGAGTACGTCTACACGCGGCAGCATCTCTTCTAGAGACGTCAGTTCAACACCGAGTTCGGCGACAGACGCTTCATCAGCTATCGGGTCTACTCCGATCAGACGACAATGGAATCCGGCAAGTCGCTTTGCTACCTCCCGGCCGATAGCGCCCAGCCCGACTATGCCCACGGTTGCTCGCGTGAGCGAACGGCCCCCTTTCCCGTCCTGGATTTCGCCAGGGCGCTGAAGACGGCCGGCCAAAGCGAGCAGCAAGGCCATTGTGTGATCGGCAACGGCGTGATGATTCGCTCCGGGTGTGGTCAGAACGGCAACTCCGTGAGCCGTGGCCGAATCGACATCGATGCGGTCGTGTCCTACCCCACACCGGGCTATGACGGCAAGATCTGTGGCCTCACGGATGACCCTGTCCGTGTAGTGTTCGGTGCCAGCGATAGTTCCCCAGATCCCATCGAGGGCATCGATCAGCTGCTCGTCATCGTCGGAACCGTTGAGGTCGAAACGTTCAACAACCTGAAACCCAGCCTCCCGGAAGGTGCCAAGCCGGTCCGGATCCCGGGCTGCCAACTCAGAGGTTGCGATGAGCCGTAACTCGGGCATGACGGTCATCGTGCGGCCGCTATGGTGTCGCGCATCGCGTTCAGCATCAGGCTGCTGTCAGATCCGATAGCTATCATGCCAAATCCTTGTTCAGCGTATTTGGCGATGCCTGTGGTAGAGGCGACGTGGATTCCGGCCGATTTTCCAGCCGCTCGGGCACTTTCAGAAATTCTCTTCAGCGCGGCCTGGAACTGTGGATGCTCCAGGTCTCCGGGGATACCCATGGAATGGGATAGATCCATCGGGCCCACGAACAGCACGTCTACCCCATCAGTGCCGGCAATTTCCTCGACATCGTCCAGAGCCCTTGCGGTTTCGATCTGCATGATCCCCAACACGGTCTGATTGAACGACGGAACCACTTCGGTTGTCCTGGTTCCGAAGTCGCAAGCTCGGTTGAGGCCAGCCACTCCGCGAATTCCATCAGGCGGGTATCGCAGAAAAGAAACGGCCAATGCTGCATCTCGTGCCGAATCGACCCGGGGCACCATGATCCCGGCCGCCCCACGGTCGAGAGCGAAGGAGTATCTGGGTCGAGAGTTGTCCTCCACCCGCACGACCGGCACCGTATCGTAGGCTTCGAGAGCCTGGAGTTGGCTGACTAGATTGCTCTCTGATCCGGAACCGTGTTC
>JBHJOQ010000106.1:0-8815 GCA_050329555.1 Acidimicrobiia bacterium
TTCTTGGTGTTGGCGCAAGCGCCCGGTGGCCTGTCGTGTTTCCTCCTCCCCCGGTGGACCCCCGACGAGGAACTCAACGGCTTTCAGATCCAGAGGCTGAAAGACAAACTCGGGAACCGGTCGAACGCATCGAGCGAAGTCGAGTTCAGCGACGCCCACGCAGTCCTCGTCGGCGAAGAAGGCCGAGGCGTTGCGACGATCATCGAGATGGTAAACGGGACCAGGCTCGACTGCGTGATGGGCTCGACGGCCCTCATGCGACAAGCTGTCGCACAGGCCGGGTGGCACACGGCGCACCGCGACGCTTTCGGATCGAAGCTGATCGACAAGCCGCTCATGCAAAACGTGCTTGCCGACCTGGAGATCGAGACCGAGACCGCAACGCTGATGATGGTCCGCCTCGCAGGAGCGTTCGACCGTGCCGAATTGGACCACGACGAAGCCGCCTTCCGACGCGTTGCCCTGCCAGTCGCCAAGTACTGGGTCACCAAACAAACCACTGCGGTAGTGAGAGAGGCGATGGAGTGCTTGGGCGGGAACGGCTATGTCGAGGAGTCGATCTTGCCCCGATTGTTCCGCGAGTCCCCCCTCAACGCAATCTGGGAGGGCTCGGGGAACGTGATCGCCCTCGACTTCATCCGAGCCGCCAATCGGGAGCCTGCCGCCCTCGACGTGTTCTTTGCGGAACTCGAGTCCAGCGCGACCACCGGTCGCTTGCGTCAGTCCGCGGAGGCGGCCCGAGCAGCCCTTGCCAATGTGACCGATCCAGAGGCCGAAGCCCGGCGCGTCATCGAGGGCATTGCCCTCGCCTGGGCTGGGACGCTGTGCGCCCGCCATGAGGACGAGGAGTTACTCGGGGCTTTCACCGCCTCCCGACTCGACGAGAGGCACGGCGCACAATTTGGAGCCCTGGCCGCCGTGCTACCGATCGAGAGCCTCGCCCGAAGAACGGTTCCACAGTTCTGATCCCGATGGATCGAGGTCGGCGCCAAGACCGACCGCATCAAACCTATAGCCATTTGCTCCCCGGAAAGTCGTCGAGCACAAGAGGGGTCATCAGAGAAAGCCCGCCGGAGAACTGCGACGGACCAGGGTTTCGTGAGGTCAGGCGCGATTCCGGATCGGAACCAACTCTCTAGAACTGAATACCCCGACGGGTGAGTAGGAGAAACCGCCCACCTCCTCACGACGCCCCTCGCGAGGTTCCTCATGGTTCAGGTTGGCTTCGTGGATGAGGTCGGCCTGTCGTGCGAATCTTCGCCGATCGATCGGGCCGGCCATCGGTCTTATGTAGCGGACACCAACATGCCCGCAGGATTCGCACACGATTCGCTGCAATCCGCAAGTGATCGTGGTGAGCGTCTGCTCATGCATGCACAGTCCGGGTCGGGTCCGCTTGACTTCAACGTGTAGGCCTCCAAGGGCAATTTCCGCCATGACCGATAGGTATCGGACCGCGGAGCTAATCACTATGGGCCGACCGACCCAAACTTGTGGAGAATACCGCGCTTGTTTCTCCACAGCTGTTAAGGCGGCCATTGGGGACCGATGCCTTTTCCGTCCCACATCGCCCATAGGATCGAAGTATGAGGGAACTCTCCGTCGAAATCGTCCGCAGCAAGAAGAGGAAGAAGACGGCACAGGCATACATTGTCGAGGGCCGGTTGCGGGTCCTGATACCAGCAGGCATGGAACCCGATGCCGAGGCCGGGCTCGTGGCAGACCTGGTGAGGAAGACGTCGAGACGGGTCTCCTCTGAAGGCGTCGATCTCCACGCGCGGGCGGCAAAGCTGGCAAAGCGATATGGCCTGCCCCCACCGGCGACAATCGGATGGTCCAACCGACAGTTGCGGCGTTGGGGATCGTGCACCGTCTCGGAGGGGCGCATCCGGATCTCCGACCGGCTCGCCTCTATGCCCGATTGGGTGCTCGACTGGGTGATCCTCCACGAACTCGCCCATCTTGCAGTCCCCGACCACGGGCCCCGGTTTCAAGAGATCATCGCCCAATACCAGCTCGGCGAGAGAGCCGAGGGATATCTGATCGCCAGGAGCGAGATCGGCCCGTGATGGGGTCCAACCCAGGCTTCTGAAGTGCTTTGCGTTCGATCGCGCTGAGCCGGACCCAGGTGGGCGATGTCTGGAAATGACCTTCCCGGACCCTTGGCAGAAGTGGGGGTTGGTGCCGAATGTCTCGATGAGCGACTGCACATAACCCCGATCCGGCCCGCCGCGGGTCCATACTTGCGCAGTTATGGCACTGCCCCTTCGCGCCATCCAGGCGATCCGACCGCAGGCGTCGCCCGGAGTCATCGCGGGAGCGGCCCTGGTTACGGCGGTGTTCTCAGCGACACCCTTCCTCCTTCCGGATGTCTCAGCTCGACTCGATGTCCCCCTCGGCGCGACCGGAGTCCTCAGCACCGCCCAGGTGGCAAGCTTCGCCGTTACTTCCTTCCTGGTCGGACGGTTCTTACGTCCACGCCGTCGTCTTCACTACGGCGGTATTGCCCTGCTCGCGGTCTCATCTCTCGCCTCGGCCCTCGTCACGAGCTTCGGTCTCCTCGTCGTCACCCGCGCCTTTGGCGGTGTCGGATTGGGGATTCTCACCTGGATCGCATGGGCGGACGCCACCAGGTTCTCCCGCGGTATCGGTGAGGTTGCTGCAATTGGGCCAATCACCGCCGCCGTCGCTTCGCCAGGCATCGCATGGCTGGTCGAGCGTGGTGGGTACCCATGGGCATTCGCGGCACTGGCGATTCTCGCTGCTGGCACCCTGGTGTTTCGCGTCGACTTCGCCGACCTCCCCCGCATCGGGCGCACGATGAGCAAGTCGCGGTCGAACCGTTTGCTCCTCTTCGCCCTCTTGTTGATCACCCTCGGCGGCTCAGCCGTGTTCGTCTTTGCCGTCGCCACCGGCACCGGCTTCGTCGGGATCTCACCGGTTAACGTCGCCTGGGCGCTCAGCCTCAACGCTCTCGCCGGAGTGCTCGGGACCAGGGTCAAGGCGCCTCCCCGCACCGTGGGATTCTGGCTTTTGGGTACAGCAGTCTCTGCGCTTGCCGTCGGTACCGTGAACAGCTCAATTGTCTACGTCCTGGCGATGGCGATGTGGGGCTTTTCTTTCTGGGTGGTGGTCCCCGCAGCGTTCAAAATGCTCGCCGAGCGGTCCCTCGTCCCCAGTGAGCGGGTCGGAGATGCACAGGCAGTCATGGCCGTGGGCAGGATGTTTGGCCCGGTAGTCGGCGGCTTGGCGATCGCCGGAGAGATGTACGGCAGACTGTCAGTGGTTGGCGCGGCGGTCTTGTTCGTCGCTGCAGCCATCATCACGGGCATAGAGATCGGACGGAGCAGGGCCGGCACCGGCCCGTAGAGTGGGTAGCGAAGAGGGCCACTTGTCTCCACCACACACCTTGGGATCCGGCTAGGCGGGTGCCACCCGATACCGTTCGAAGGTTCCAGCCGTCCTATTTCTGGTCGCCCACCACCGTCCCAATATCAAAAGCGAACCGACGGAAGTGACCACTCCGTACCCGACCATGGCGGCCTCGCCGACGAGCCATCCGAATGCCCCCCAGAGCACGGCCTCACAGGTCCCCAGAACCCACGTGACCGGTGACAGACCACTCGGCGAACGCTGCTGATAGACCTCGACCAGTTCGGGGAGGATTTGGAGGGCGGGGCTGAGCGCCAGGAGCAGGCCGATGGCCGGGAATCCACCGAATTGCCAGACTGCGATGATCGAAATGATGTATCCGAGTGACGACCGCCACCAGGGATTGAAACCGCCGAGACCGACCAGGACTGCGAGCATCACACCGTAGGTCCCGAGCGCCATCGCTGGTGCGGGCACGCCTGCCCATATCCCGAGACTGCCCAGGTACAAAACCCAGATCAGATTGGTGATCACACCGAAGGCTGCCCAGGTCGCTGAGACCCCCGCAGGGTCTCGAAACCGGATGAGTCGCACCATCTGAGGTATGAGAAACATGGCCGCGAGAATGTTGGCGGCGACGGCAAGCATGCCGATCAGCATCGCCCGCGCCCGATTACTGACCAGGACGTCACTCGCCCGGCGCCCTCGGCAGCTCGGGCAATTCGACATTCGCGGTCAGGGCGGTCTCCTCGGCACCGACAGATATCTCCAGGTTGGAGGTGTCCGCCGGGTAGACAAAGTCGAAGTACAAGTCCTTGGCAGCCTCGAGGTCAATCGACGTGTTCACCCAGGTAATGGGGGCGCGGGGAATACCGTCGACAAACAGCCTGACGTCATCGTTGCCGAAGTTGGTCCCGCCGGCACCGCATAGAGAACCACCGTGATTGAACACACGGATCCCGACCGTCAAGAATCGATCGCCCACTTCAGCCCGCCTCGACCCGTACTGGGATGGATATTCCTCGCTCTGAAGATCGATTCCAGTGGTTGCCTCGAGGATGGTCACCTCGAGTTCCTGGTTGCATCCCGCCCCTCTCCCCCGGGCCGGGCCGCTTCCCGAAATGCCAACCGGCACCGGGTATGGGAGCTCAGTCACCTCACCGACCAACGGTAGGACCAGCGGAATCCGACCCGACTCTGCAAGGGTGAGCACGGATTGCTCGAAGGAAGTCCCGGCCGGGACTTTGAAGGCCAGGACCATCTCGGTCGTATTCAGCTGGGTCAGCCCGATGTGGGGTCGCCCCTCCAGCACTTCGGGAGTTTCGAGCTTCACTCCGTCAACCTCCAGCCCGAAGGGATTCGGTGGCCAATTGGCAACGTCGGTCTCTGAAGTGTTCGTCAACGAGAGGGTGAGAAACAGGTGGAGGTCGGGTGAGGCAACCCAATCGCGCAGGAAGGTCCTCGGCTCCACCGATGCCAAGACCGCCTCGGCGATGGTCACGTCGATGAATCCGTAAACGCCGACCTGGGGCAGTCCGGCCTCGAGTTCGACGCCGGCAGGGGGAACATCTGCCGCCGGCTCCTCGGTTGCAGCGACCGGTACCGTGGTCGGCGGTGGCTGGCCCGGGTCGATCGCCGCCCCGCCAACCGGGCTGCTACAACCGACAAGGACCGAAAACAGAATTGCCCACAGCCTTCGTGCCCATTTCATTCTCGCCTTGCCATCCGACTCGGGTTCGCGGCTCTTCGGATTCGAAGGGTCTCCAGGAGGGGGAAACCAGATGCCAACAATGCCGATACGCGGGTTCACTACAGCCTCCTCGCACCGCTCACTCGAACCCGGAGACTGCCCGAATCGCCCCGCCACCCGCCATCGACCCAGACGTGCTCACAGCCGAAGCAGCGAAGGCGATGCCCGATGACGTTTCTCGTCCCTTCCATGCGAATGAGCCCAAGCAGGATGCTGTGTTCGGTAGCGCAGCGTGGGCATGTGATTGTTGTCCGATTCACGAGGTCCCTTTGATTTGGCGGTACTGGCCGCGCCGAACTTACGGGTAAGGGGTCCCCGGGCACATCGGGAGGATGCCTTATTTGTGGGACTGTGATCGGGGCCGAAGCGTACGATTGAGGTCGTGCGCATCCGGTTACATTTCCGTCCCGACGGCCACCCCGGTGATGCCGGCAACCGGCACCTCATCCAGATGACACCGCGTCCGGAAAGACCACTTACTTCTGGCCGGCCTCGAGCCGGTTGTCCCCTGCCATGAGGTCGTCATCGACATTGCCGACAAGCGAACTACTGGGGCGCGACGCTGAGATCGCAACACTGTTGGCGGGAGTTGACGCCGCTCGCGACAGGAGGCCCTCGACCATTCTGGTCGGGGGCGATGCCGGCATGGGCAAGACCCGGCTCCTCACAGAGCTTGTCGCACGATCCGAGGACCGGATCCTATGGGGAGGATGCCTTCCCATGGGAGAAAGGGGGGTGCCGTACCTGCCCCTGATCGAGATGTTCCGTTCTCTCCAAGACGCCGAGCGTGAGTCGCTGCCTCAGGCGTTGGAAGGTCTTGTTCCCAGAGGTCGGGCGGAGACCTCGGGGAGAGCGGCAAGCCGCGCCCAGCTCTTCCAATCCGTGCTCGATGTCTTCGAGGACCTCGCGTCGCATTCAGCGCTGATTATCGTTGTGGAAGACATCCACTGGGCCGACCGCTCAACGCGCGATTTCCTCGACTTTCTCATCGGCCTGCTCCGCAATCAGCGGATACTCGTTGTGGCGTCCTTCCGGACCGATGACCTTCCGTCGCCCCATCCCCTGCGCACCCAGCTTGCTGAGTGGCTGAGAAGGCCATCTGTTACGAGACTCGACCTGCGGCCATTGCCCCCCGAGGAGGGCCTCCGCCTCATCGCCCCACTGATTTCGGACTCCGGAGCGTCTAGAGACCAGGCAATGCGTCTGGTGGAGCGGGCCGAAGGCAACCCTTTCTTCCTCGAGGAGCTGGCAGCAGCCGGACCCCTCGCTGGCGGCACTCCCGGCCCGATGCGAGACCTTCTTCTGCGGCGGACGCGTGACCTGCCCCCATCATTGCTCCGTCTCCTCCGGGTCGCATCCGCAGGCGGCACCAATATCGACGAAGACCTGCTGAGTCGGGTTGCCGGTCTGCCTGAGGGAGAGACACGCGCCCTCCTCCGGGATGGCATCGATGCTCTTTTGCTGGTTATCGATGAGCACGGTTGCCGGTTCCGCCACGCCCTGCTTGCGGAGGCGCTGCACGAAGACTTGCTCCCGGCTGAGCGGCGGGAGTACCACGCCGGGTACGCCGACGCACTCACCTCCCGGTCCGGACCGGTCCGGCCCGGCGAGCTCGCAACCCATCAGGCAGAGGCCGGTCGGATCGATGCGGCGCTGGGCTCATGTGTAGTGGCGGGCGAAGCAGCCGAAGCGCTGTTCGCCTTCGCCGAGGCCGAGCACAGTTACGAGGCGGCGCTCAGTTTGTGGGAGCAAGCCGAGAACCCTGAGGTTGCCACCGGCCTCACCCACATCGAACTCCTCCGACGCCTCGCCGAGGCGGCATTTCTCGCCGGTGACGCCCGTATCGCATGCCAGGTGGCACGGGCTGCTCTTGAAGAGATCTACGAGGAGTTCGATCCGATCACCGCAGGGCTCGTCCATCACAGGTTGGCCAGGTACCTCCGCAACACCGAAGAGTCCGATGCAGCACTTGCCACCCAGGAGCGCGCCGTCGCCCTCATACCTGCATCTCCACCCTCGCCTGAACGCGCCCAGGTTCTCTCCGGACTGGCGCTCACGTTCCAGTTCGAAAACCGATACCGCGAAGCGCAGGACCTGGCAACGGAGGCAATCGAGGTCGCAGTCGAAACCGGCGAGGTAAACGCGGAGATTCAGGCGAGGAACACTCTGGGAAACGCCGTATGCACCCTCGAAGATGTCGACCGCGGCCTGAGCATCATCGAAGGGGCGCTCGAACTGGGCCGACGGGCTGGAGACGCCCACGAGCAGGCGCGTAGTATTTGGAATCTCCAGGCCAATCGCTATCTCGGAGCGCGCCTGACCGATTATGTGGACCACGCTGAGGAAACGATTGCCAGCCTCCGTATCACCCAACCTCACTGGGTCCTCGATCACATGGTTGACGCCGCTGACGCCCTCCACCTCTTGGGGCGGTGGCAGGAGGCCGACGCCATGATCGAAGCGGCCCGCAACCAGGATCCCACCATCGACCATGTCGGACTCCCGGAACTGCTCATCGCTCGTCACCAGTTCGACGAAGCAAGGGCGCTGGTTGCAGCGTCCACGCAGTCTCCGATCATGGTCGATATCGAGATCCAGGTTCGCGAGTACGTATTCCTCGCCGATATCGCGGCCTGGGAGGGCGATCCCGCCGAAGCGGTCCGTCTGATCGAGAAGGCACTAGAGAGGTTCAAAGATCAGGAGAAACCATCGGTGATTCGAGTTGGCTTCGCCATCGGCCTCAGGGCGGCGGCCGATATGGCTGCCAGGTCCCGCCTCAAGGGAGACACCCTGGGAGTCGAATTGGCGGTCGAAGCCGGCGAAGGCTTTCGCAGACGGATGACCGAGGTTATGGAACAGCCCGGTCCCCCTGACGGCTGGAAACGCGAGGCGCGTTGTTTGGTTCTCCAGTGCGATGCCGAATCGTCGCGCCTTCATGGACAATCCGACCCCAACGCGTGGATGGCGGCCATAGAAGGCTGGCTCGAACTCTCCATGCCGTATCGGGCTGCCTACTGTCGGTTCCGTTGGGTCGAGAGCATGCTGGCGACGGGAGCGGACCGGGGCGAAGTGATTTCCGAAGTCAGGGACCTGTTCGCGTTCTTTGCTGATCTGGGTGCGAGAGTCCTGTCCGACGAGGTCAAGGCCCTCGCCCGACGCGCCCGCATCGACCTTGGCGACAGGTACCCGGTTGACCCATATGGGCTCACCGATCGCGAGCGGGAGGTACTCACCCGGGTAGCGAGGGGCCTGACCAACCGTCACATCGCCGGCGAGCTGTTCATCAGCGAAAAGACCGCCAGCGTCCACGTCTCCAACATCCTTCGCAAGCTGACTGCAACCAACCGTGGGGAGGCCGCAGCGAAAGCGGTGAGAGAAGGACTGGTCGAGGTGGGCGAACTGCGCAGCGGAAGCTGAACGTTGAGCGCGCTCGGGAGGACTTGAACCCCCAACCTCCTGATCCGTAGTCAGAATCAGCCACGTTCTCCTGGTGGTGCCCAGTGTCGCCCGATGCCGTCTAACTGGGGACTTTCCAGAAGTTGCGGGTCAGGCCGGTACGACGCAATACCCGACGACACGACACGTATGCATACATTCGACATACATCGACAATCAGAGAGCCCGCTTCCGCACCCGCTTTGTCCGCAAGTGTCAGCTCAAACACTTCAGCACCCCGGACTTCACCCACCACGA
>JBHJOQ010000085.1:0-42517 GCA_050329555.1 Acidimicrobiia bacterium
CGGTTGATCCGACTGGCCGGCTTCGAGAAAGTCCATGCTTTTGGCGATCTCGTCGGCAATCTCGGAGACCGGGAGTGTGTCCACCCACGATGCCGAGAGGATGATGCCGAGCGGCGTTCCGCCGACCAGGTGAAGAATTCGCGATAAAGGTTCGAGGTCGTCGGCTTCCAGAGAGAAGAGAGCATCGGCCCGCTTGGCGGCGTCGATGAAGAGGCGAACACCACTGGCGTCGAAGGCTTCATCAGGGGTGTTCCAGTCGACGATCAAGCCCGGGAGGTTGAATACCTTTTCCCCGGATATGCCCAACTTCACCCGACTGGTGACCAGGATCCTCACCTCTTGCGCTGCGGTCAGGATCCGGGAGATGAGCGCTGCCCCTTCGCTCACACGCTCGAAGTTGTCGAAGATCAACAGTTGTCGTTCGTTGACGAGGTGAGCCAGGAGCTGTGTCTCGAGGTCATCGTTGCCGGTAAGGGCGATGCCGAGCGACTCCGCAGCGGTTTGGGCGATGTCGCGGTGTGAGTCGATCGGCGCGAGGTCGATGAAGAAGACTCCATCGGGAAACTCCGGCATGAGCTCAGCCGATGCCTGAATGGCCGAACGTGTCTTGCCCACCCCGCCGGGCGCCAGAACGGTGACGAGTCGGGCCTCCCTGACCAGTCGCTTAATCTCCCCGACCTCGGGACGGCCGATGAAGTCGGTGAGTTGGACGGGGAGGTTGTTGCGGGAGACGTCCAGCGAGAGCAGGGGAGGGAAGTCGGTTGCGAGCCCGCCGATCACCAGTTCGAAGACATGCTCCGGGCTGGTCAAGTCGCGAAGCCTGTGCTGGCCGTGGTCCACCACAGTCACCCCGTTCGGCAGGGTGTCCTTGACCAGCTCCCAAGTGCTGCCGGAGAGGAGAGTCTGTCCGCCATGGGCAATCCCGCGCAGTCGCGCCGCCCTGTTGACCGGTGTGCCGTAGTACTGGCCGAGCTGTAGATCCACTGCCCCGGTGTGGATCGATGCCCGCACCTTGATGGGTCTCGGGGTGTCCCAGGAAATCGCAGCCAGTTGGCTCTGCATGGCTGCTGCCGCGGCGACTGCGTCCGACGCCACGGAGAAGACGACGAAGTGGCTGTCCCCTTCCCCTCGGGCGCCGATGTGGACACCGTTGTTCGATGTTGCCGCCTTCTCGATGACCTCGTCGTGAAGGTGGAGGGCTTGCGCCATGACGTCCGGGCCATCCTGCCACAGACGTGTGCTTCCTTCGACGTCCGTGAACAGGAAGGTGACTACACCATGTGGCAACTCGGGCATGGACGGGGAGGGTATCCATGTCAGGTCCCTTTGTCGCCTGAACGGTTTACCGATCATGCGTGGGTGGGGATCTACTGGTTGTTGTGGTTGCTGCGATCGCGAATCGCCTCTAGAACTTGCCTGGTTGAGTTGGTGAGGGCCGGGTCGGTGGGGCTCGACCAGTCGGAGGCTTCGCCTGCTGTCGCTTCGGCTAACTCGACGAGGCTGGCCAGCAACTGGGTCGTGATGTCGATAACCCGGGCGACAACGTGGAGTCGCTCCGGGTACTGGACCCTGCCGTTGTATTCGAGACGATTTTGGTCTGGGCCTCCGACACTGTTTTCGAGCATCCAGAGAGGCCCGCCGTCGGCGAGGTATTCGTTGGCGAAGCCGATCATCTCGTTCAGCATCTCGTTGGCCGCAGTTGCCGTGGCGCGTAGTGAGTTGACCATGTCCTGGCTCGTGCCATGGTCGGCGTAGAAGACGCGTAGAATTCCTTCGATCTCGAATCTGGGCTCGCCGGGCTTTGTTGCCAGCCACTCTTTGAGCGCGCTATGACCGGCCCGTGTGATGGTGTAGCGATTGCGGGTTCGCCTCCCATCTGCTTCTACGTCGAGGGTTGCCCACCCCAGAGCTACCAGCTGCTTCTGCTCGCGATAGAGGTGACCCTCGGAGGCCGGCCAGACGAATCGGAGTGAGCGGCGCACCTGTTGGGTCAACTCGTACCCCGTCCACGACCGGACGGCGAGCATTCCCAGCAGTCCGTATGTCGTCGGTGTTGGCGCGGCCATTTGGGCCAGAGTACTCGCAATGCGACCTATACTCACAATGAGAGTAGAAGTGAGGCATCATGGCAATAGGACGATGGAAGTCGGTGTGCATAAACGTCACAGACCTCGAACAAGGCTTCGACTTCTGGTCCGAAGTCCTCGGGTGGACCACAAACCGAAAGAGCTGGCACGGTTGGCTCGGCTATCTGAGCGACCCGGAAACGGACAACTACATGATCCTCAACGACGCCACCAAAGCCCCGGTGAAACTCAACCCGCCCACCCACGACGAGACGAACCGGGTTCACATCGACATTTGGCCAAACGACGGAATGGACAACGCGATTCGAGACATCATCGCCCTGGGAGGAAGAGTCAAGAAGCCACCCAGCCTCTACCCCCGGCCCGGCTCATACGGCGACGAACCGCCCGCAATCGACTGGGCCGTGATGCAAGACCCGTTCGGCAACGAATTCTGCATCGTCGAGCGCTTGACACCCGAACAACAGGCTGCAGCCGTTGCATCTGACGCAACCGACGACCACGCGCTACGGGTCGCCGCCGGACAAACACGCCCATGACGAAGCCTCTTTGGGTCAAGTTCTGTTTTGATGAAGTGTTCTGGCCGCGGGTAATCGGCCCTGCCTTAGAGCGGAGTCGGGCATAGGGCTGGTGTTGGGTCCTGGAAATGACTTTTTCGAAGAGCCGGTGTATCAGGGTGTGAGCCTGCGAACACAGCGGTGGGCCATTTCTCGGGAGCTGTGGACAGGTCGAAATGCGATCGCGGAGAAACGTCATGGTCGATACGGCTCCTCGAGCTCTACCAGTGTGCCGCCCGATGTGGCTGATGCCAACAGTTCGAGCGCCGTCCGGAGAACTCGCCGCTGCGTGGCGAGGTCCCCTGGAGGACCGAGCGGTCGACCCATCGGGTGCCTCGTCACGACAGTTCGCGGAAACCCCATCTCGCTCGCCACGTGGGCGAATGACCGGACCGCGATGATCACGGTGGGGAGGCCTTGGGACTCTGCTTCTCTTGCGACGTGCCCGACCGACACGTGACAGACCGGTCACACAGGAACGAGGAGAAGCCCCTCGATCCTCGCCGCCTTCCACCGCTCAACCCAGCCCGGTGCCTCACGTCGGATCCTCCCCTGGGCGCACGCGCCGACGAAAGAGTAGGACTCGTCTGACAATCCTCCAATCAGCCCTTCGCTCGCAGCTTCCGCTAGCAGCGCCTGCGGGAAAGCCACACCCGGGTCCCGGGACACGGACCTAATGTCGTATCCAGGATGGCGGACCCGCAACGAAGCCGCAGGAGTGTCGTTTGGGATCGCCGTAAGTTCCGGCGTTGCACGGAGGAAGTCGTCGATCCGTTCCATCGCCTCAACCTGAGTCATGTTTTCGACGCCGAACGGGGCGGGATCCTCATCTGCGACGAAATGACCTGACGACGTGACAAGACCAAGAGTGGAGTCGGCCAACTCTTGGCCCAGGGGCGTGAACGGTTTGTCGTCGTATGTGAAGGGCCGCTTCTCGCCGGGCTGCGGTTGATAGGCGTTGACCTGGTATTGGTAGGCCAGGTCGATAAGGCGGTCAGGGGGTGCACCGTCGAACAGCTCCCCCATCTCGCTGAGTATGAGACGGAGAAACTCCGCCGCCTCGCTGCTATCGAGTCTTTTCAGGAACTTGAACGACAGGTCGTTCCGGGACCCGTAAGCAAATGAGTTCTTGAAGTCGTCAAACGACTCTACGGTTTCATCGGGCACGTACAGGGCAACCGCCCCGGGGGCGGTGTTGTTCCGTCGTCCGTCCCCGACCGGTCTGAGCTGATCCGGACCCGGTGTTTGTATCGCCGGCCCTGGCATACTGCAGCCGGCCCCGGGTTGGTGGGTTGGGCCATCTCGATCGCCGTGACCACCGACCACGACGAGGAGACACGAGGGTTGCTACGAAGCGGAGAGGAACGGTCGTCGGCCTCCGGCCCGGCGTGTTAGAAGTCAGGTTCTGTGCTGCTGACGGCCTAATCCTCGACTAGACGCCCCCCTCGGACGGTGGCGCCGATGACGAATCCGGCTGAGATCAGGACGCCGTTCTTTACGATGTATTGGCCCTCCAGAGTCAACACGAACGGGAAGTCTGACCAGATCTGATCCGGGAAGATGAAGAGCGGCGTCAGGGTTCCGGCCATCTGGACGAAGAGCAACAGCAGCGTCACCCGTAGGAGCCGACCAACCAGCAAACCGAATCCTATGACGAGCTCGAGGCCAGCGAGGGTCACCCGGGCGACGCCCTCCGACAGGAGGCCGAACGTGAGGGCCATCGTCGTGTCGGTGGCGACCTGGTCGGCGGGGCTCAGGCCGGGAACGAGTTTTAGGGCGCCGAACCAGATGAAGATGAGCCCGATACTGCAGCGGAGCATCGTGATGCCGTTCTTCGCCATCCAGCGCGTGACGCGGCGATCGACCGTGTCGAAGAGAGCGCGAAAGTCCATGCGCCCAGGTTAGGGGTCTCTTCATTGAACCCGTCTGGCCGGTCGGGTCGGCGGGCCAGAGCGACGAGGAGATCAGCGACGGCATCCTAAATGGCCGGTAGGGACGCTCGACTGTGCCCACCTTGGCAGTGGCGATCGGAAAGCAACGTCCTGGCAGGAATCACATGCAACCGATGAGTCATCACCCGTCGGATGGTCGGCGCGACCAGTCGAAAGCGACTACAGCTTCATGCTGGGGATCGGGGGTTCGCGTTCTCGAGTTGCGGTCACCACCCCGTAGTTAGCGACGCAGAACGGCACCAGATACGTGATGGCCGATTTGACCCAGGTGCTCGTCGTCGCCTCTCCGGCCAGAACCACGTCGAGATGGTTCACACAGAACAGGATCGTTCCGACGATGATCGCGGCGCTGATCGTCCTGATGAGATGCGGCCGATAGCACACGACATGAGGTATCTCTCGCGGTTTGACCCAGGTAACCGGCTTCCCCCGCGGCCCGCCCTCCACCACCGCAGACCCTGTTCCTTCCACAAGGGCATTGTAGGTCAACCTGAGTCGCCCCGCCACGTCAGCTGAAGCCCCTTCTTCGCCGGTACGACGCTGACAAGGTCTTGCCCTAAGGAGCTTCCACATATGCGTTCGCCTAGGACCGAGGACAGACCACGACCAAGTACATGGCGGTGACGGTGAGCCACGCACCAACCGCTATTTCTCATGCGATGCGCGGTCGCGTTGGTCCACAGCGAGTGGGCGGCCTTTCGAAATGCTTCTGCGCCCGGCGCCGCTTCCAGGCCTGTTGGCGAGGGAGCATCTCCCTGCGCCGCCCCGGCCCACTTCACGCTGCTCGATGCCGTGGAATCCCACCGGTCGCACCGGTACGACGCCCATGGAGGAATCTGGAGACCATCCAGCTGGATGTCGAGCCCGAGATCCACGGCCATTGGCGTGTTCATGTGATCGAGTCCTCGACTGCGCCAACACCCGATCCGTGCCGAAACCTTCCGGCCACCGGCGGGCTCTACTCTTTGTCGGAAAGGCGACCTGAAGGAATATCGAGCCTGTCGGCACGTTGGCACGGGTAATGCGATTTGAAATCACCTTCGATTATCTATGCCCATTTGCCCGCAACGCCAACGAGGCGGTGGTCGCCGGCCTCCGGAAGGGGCGTGACTGGGACGTCGCGTTTCGCCCTTTCTCCCTCGCCCAAGCCCATGTCGAGGAGGGGGAGCCTGAAGTTTTTGAAGACACGGCCAAGTCCGGGATTCTCGCTCTTCAGTGGGGTGTTGCCATCCGTGACAACGACCCCGAGAACTTCCTGGCGGCGCACGTGGCGCTTTTCGCTGCCCGTCACGACGACGGTCTCGGCATCTCTGACGAGTCGGTGATCCGGTCCGCCCTTACTGACACCGGCGTAGAAGTGGCGGCGATCGCCGAGATCGTCGGCACCGGGGTCCCGGCGGAGACACTCGCCACCGAGCACACCGAAGCGGTCGATCGCTGGCAGGTGTTCGGCGTCCCGACGTTCATCCAGGACGATGTGGCCACGTTCATACGTTTCATGAGTCGCGGCGAAGTCGACGATCTCGACCGCGCCCTCGAGATGCTGGACTGGCAGGACTTGAACGAGTTCAAGCGGACGGTCGCCCCCCGCTGAGCTCCTCTGCCGTTATCACTGTGCCGTGAGACTGGATCGGTCGTGTCTTTCCAAGAACGGGTTCGACCGGCCGATCAAGCCCACGCTGCGATATAGAGGTAGGGCTCAGGGTGGGCGGAGTCTTCGGCCGAGGCCCCGTAGCTCGCTCTGCTGTCCTCTTCCGGGTTTTCTCCGTCCGGATATCGGGGGCGTGCTCCTTCGCGACTGGTCTGAAGTTTCTCTGCCCCGAAGATTGCGACAAACCGATGGCACAGTGCGAGTCCCGGCATGATCGATCTGCTTCTACCTGCAACCGATAGCGGGGTGCTGGCCCAGGTGATCGTGTTTCTCGTAGTGGGTATCGTCTCAGTCGTGACCACTCGACACCGCCGCGAGCTGAGTCTGCTGATGGGCGGTGCCACTGCACTTTTGCTGGCGCTCATGGCGGTGCGGGCCATCCACTAGCGTTCGCGGCAGACATCGACCAGGGGCGCCAGACCGGACCAGGTGGCTGGAGGAGCTGGAGGTCGACCAGGTCAACGTCTGGCACAAGGCCCACGTCGACGACATCGACCGGTGGGCGGAGGAACGGGCCGAGGTTTACGACCAGATCCTCGGAGGGGCGGCCGAAGCGGTCGAGACCAAGCTCCACCCCGGCGGACGCCTGCTGTGGCGCAGGCCCAAAACCGCCAAGGGATATGACAAACATGCCGAGGCGTATTGGGCTTTCTGATTGTGGTCAGGGACGGCGTCGATCCGTCGACCTCCGGTTTTCAGACTGGCGGTTTGAGCCGGATGACCTGGAGCGCCATGTCGGTGAGTCCGCAGAGAGTCCGTATGAGCTGGCGCTCAGACGCAGCCAACGACCCGTCGGGCGATATCGACACATCGTTTCGCCCATCCGGCTGCGCTGGTGGCTTTCGATAGGGGGACATCGTCCGGCTCGTACTCGGTCGTGGTTTTCATGGGGGAGCAGGCGCTGGAGGTCCTTGGCGAGCTGAGATCCATCATCTCCGGCCTGACCGAGCAGGCTGATCGTCTCCCGGTGATCTGCCCTGCAGCTCTCTTCTTGAGGCGGGCGCAGCAAACGGCGTCTGCGGCGGTGATTCCGGCGTGTATCGCGAGGCTGGCGGCGGCGAGGGGAACTCCTCTGCTTTGGCCAGGTACTCGCGCACCTGGGTCATGGTCACCGGACGGGCCTTTATCTTCTTAGCCATCGGCCACCGATCTGTACGCGTCGAGGGATGTCCCGTGGATGATCAAACCGTCGCGCTCGATGTCTTGCAAGACACTTCCTTCACGATCGAGGCGTGCCGCCACCTCGTCCTCATTGGCCTCGAGTGCCTCGACGCGATTCCCGCTCGCCTCGCCGACGCTGTCGATCCACCGCTGGACTGACGCAGACCAGGCCTCATCCGAATCGCCGACACCACTCGGGCGGATCATCAGGGTGTCGATGTCACTTTCGTTGTCCGCCTCTCCTCGAGCGAACGAGCCGAAGATGATCAAGCTTGCCGGATGGACAGGCAGAGCCTCGGCGATTTGGAGCATCTCCTGAATCATCCGGTCTCTGCTCCTGGACAAAGCGAGTATGGGCCCGGCGGCAATGTGGCCGCGGACCAGCCGAAAAGGGCAGAGGGTGGACCTCCCGGCGCTCCACCACTCCGATGGCGACCAGTCCAGGGAGAACACGAGAAGCTTGCGCGTCGCTGACGTTGGCGATCGAGGCGATAGTGCGCAGGTTCATCTCCGACGGCGATTACGAAGTTCTCGAGGGTGCTCGGTGAGACCGAGAACGTGTTCGTCTCCTGCATAACGGAGGCAATCCCCAACCTCACAGCACTGAACCTCCTCGATGTGAGACGGCCTTGACCTGCGCTAGCGCAGAAGCGGGATTATCGCAGAGCCTGGTCGGTCGTCTCCCCATAGGCTGCCTTGGCGCGCCCGCACAGATCCTCGCCGCCCACGAGATGGAGGATTCGCTCCGTACGTATGCGTCGATCATCGAGTTTTGTCGAAGTGCCCGACTCACTGGATGCAAGAGTCTCGGTGTGGGCGGAGCCGTTAGCTGTCGCCCTGCACGCAATAAGCCGGGCCGATATCATTGCAGACGAGCGTGTGATAATCGTTGGATTCGGTGCCACAGGAGCGCAAATGTTGCAAGTGTTGATCACCTCGAGGTGCCAGCCGATGTGGTTGAACCCT
Source organism: Acidimicrobiia bacterium (assembly GCA_050329555.1). Lineage (GTDB taxonomy): Bacteria > Actinomycetota > Acidimicrobiia > Spongiisociales > ZC4RG35 > MA-ANB-1. The sequence goes on from JBHJOQ010000085.1 coordinate 8,375, forward strand.
CAGCCTCCCCGACGCGGGCTGGCACAGAGGTTGGGTGCCAAAAACGATGGTCACAAGATCCCAATTGGCCTGGTAGCTGATGTGATATTTGAGCGCTCCGGAACCACGGAAGGTTTCGTCACGGGCGTGGGTGCGATTCGCGCTCGGAGCAGGATGGTTATGGCGGTGTCTCGTCCGAACCACTCCGGCTCCGCTCATTCGATGTGGTAGGTCGAGAAGTCACCCTGCTAGGGAGTTTAAGCTACACCAGCGACGAAGTAGCGCAAGCCATAGCAATGCTGGCTAACGACGTCGTCGACGTTAGAACCATTACTGGACGAGTAGTGAGACCTGAGTCATATGAATCATTGTTTGTCGCCCAGCCCTCGAACGGAATGAAGAACCTATCTGAGATTCAGGGAGAGTGAAGATGACGCTCGGTCTGCCGCCGCTCAAGAATAGGCGCAGCGTCGAGAGCGGGCCCAAGAGGAGCCTCCTGTGAAACTTGGGTTCATTTCGAGCGTTTTTGCATCCGATCCTCTGGAAGTTGCGCTGGGGAAAGCTTCCCAGCTAGGTCTCCGTTATGTCGAACTGGGTCTCGGGGGCTTTTATGGAACCAATCATTGCGACCCCGTCGCTACTGCCAAAGAAGAGAAACTCGTTCGCCATTTGCGAGGGACATTGGATGCGAGCGGTGTTGAAGTTTCGGCCTTGGCAGTACACGGAGAGCCGTTACACCCAAACCCGGAGATTGCAGATAGATACTTGGATGAGTATCAGGCAGTCTGTCGGATCGCTGGCGCCCTCGGAGTCGAGAAGCTCGTTCTCTTAGCAGGATTACCGGGGGGGGCGCCGCGAGACGAGACTCCGAACTGGATTACCTATCCATTTCCAAACGAGAACATCCAGAGACTTGAGTGGCAATGGTCTGAACGTCTGCTTCCTTACTGGACGGAGCACGCGAGGTTTGCCGATGATCACGGTGTGAGATTGTGTTTCGAGATGCACCCGAACGATCTAGTCCATGATCCTCGATCGCTTCTTAAGCTGAGAGGCGAGATCGGCAACGTGGTGGGGGCGAATCTCGATCCTTCACATCTTGTTTGGCGCGGTATGGACATTGAAACCGTAATCCAAGACCTGGGTGAAGCGGTCTATCACGTACATGCCAAGGATGCAGCACTCGATGATGCGAATATCCGCAGCAACGGCGTCATCGATTCGACTGCGTTCAGCGCGGTCAGAGATAGAGCGTGGAGTTTTCGTACAGTTGGATATGGCCAGTCGGAATTGTGGTGGCGCCGGTTCTTCAGCGCCTTGCGTTTGTATGGCTACGACGGGGTGGTGTCGATCGAACATGAGGATCCATTAATGGATACATTTGAAGGGTTGCAACGTGCTTTTCACTACCTGTCAAGAGTGCTGCCTGTCGAACCAGCTTCGCCATTGTGGTTTGAGTAACCCCAGTGTGGAGGTCCCATGTCGCGGGAAAGTCCCCGACACATGTTGATCGGAGGGGAGTGTCACGGGCAATATGACTGCTGCGGTGTTTAAGGGTGGTGGAGTCGTGGAGTTACAGCCACACCTTGTTCCAACAATCGGCGCTATCGATGATGTAGTAATCGAGGTTGGCGCGGTTGGACATCGCGAGCATCCAGGCCGCTGCATTGTCTCGCTATATGGACGGAGGACCAGCCGATGGAATCTCAACTATGGACGCAGCCATGTCGGTAGGTCAGGTTCAGGCAGCGATAGCCGGATCCTGGAGAAGCCGTCATTGGGAACCAGTCTCGAGTGACACGGCATGACTCGGTCAACACTTCGATGGGGACTCCTCGGGACAGCTAGGATTAATGATCGAATTCTTGATGCGGTTTCATCGTCGCGCCGTTCTCGTGTAGTCGCTGTTGCCAGCCGAAACGCAGAACGAGCTGCGGCGTATGCGGCCGCTCGAGACATTGCCACACCGTTTGGCTCGTACGAGGACTTGATTGCATCCGACCAAATCGACTTGGTATATGTGTCGCTTCCGAACGATCTACATACCCCATGGGCCATCCAAGCTGCGCAGGCAGGTAAGCACGTCCTTGTCGAGAAGCCGATCGCCCTCACTTCGGACGACGTCAAGAGCCTCATCTCGGAGGCGACTCGTCAGGGTGTCCTGATCCAAGAGGCATCGATGATGCGACTGCATGAGCAAACAGCGCTGATCAGGCGCATCATCTCTGAAGGGACTATTGGGGTGCCGCGTTGGGCTAGGGGATCTTTCAGCTTCTCGCTTAACAACCCCGGCGACATTAGGACCAACAAAGATGGTGGGGGTTCTCTCTGGGACTTGGGTAGTTACCCCGTCACCCTGTTTCAGGCAGCTCTTCAGGCGCTGCCGTTGGAGGTCGCCGGATTTATGCATCGCGGCCCCGAAGCGGTCGACATGACCTTTAGCGGACAGATCCGCTATGAGGGGGACGTGCTTGGTCAGCTTGTGACCAGCATGGAGGCGTTGCCCTCCTGGTCGGCGGAGATTGCTGGATCAGACGGATATCTTCGCATCTCCTACCCTTGGTTGAGCCACCTTGGAGTCACCTCCACGGTGGATGTTGTTACGCGTCTACCTGAGGGCGGTCCCAGGGCGACTTTCGGTGATGGGGTAGATGACCAAATTACGACCTCACACCTTTTCGAGAATGTGAACGCCTACGTTGACGAGGTCGCAGCGGTCGAGGCCCTCATCCTCGACGGCGCTGTGAGCGCCTATCCCCTTACGGAAAGCGCAATCAACGTTGCGACCATAGAGGCGCTTATACAGTCAGCGACCTCAGGTCGAACAGTGGCTGTGGCCATTTAGGCACACAAATGAAATTGACAGGTGATTGCCTCGGCAAGGGAAAACCGGGCGCGAGAAGTACGAGAGGGAGTCGAATTGCAGCGTGTCGGGTGTGACGAGCCACCCGTGGCGGAGCCGACGAGGGAGAGCAGCTGCGATCGCGCCGAGCAGCGTCCGGTCGTCATCATCGACGGCCGGCCGGTTGACCTGGCGGCGGAGAACGGTGAGTTGGTGGCGGAGCACGATGATCTCGAGGGGATTGGAGCGGCTCGACCGGATCGCGAGCCGTGCCATTGCGCTTTCGGGCGGTCGACGCGCTCGATGCTTCCCACGCTTGCCCTCCTTGTTGGTCATCTGTTGGACGACGCAAGCCAACTGTAGCAAAACGGGACTCACCGGGGTGAGAGTGTGTGAGGAGGCTTCTGAGGGAAGAGTCCCAGTTCAGCGGCCCTTTCTGGGCATTTCCCCCTGGTAGGGGAGTGGTGGTCAGGGACGGCGTCGATCCGTCGACCTCCGGTTTTTCAGACCAACCGCCATGACTACGCCGAAGGCCTGTGACCAGGGCCAACGGCTTTGAGCTCTCGACTTGGCCGAGCTGTGTTGGCTGTGCGTTGGTCCTGGGTCTACCCCCTCATCCCGAGAGCAGGGGGCCGAAGAGCTGTCGATGCGTCTAGGGCGGCCTACCGATAACTGCGCTCGAACCTACATTCTGGCTGGCCTCCTCGTCACCGTGTCCCTTGTTCGGATCCTTGCGTCCAGGGTTGAGTCCGGCGTGGCCGCTTCGCGGCCGGGGTAAGGACGTGCCAACGAAGCCCGGCCACGAGCAGCGGGTCGGCACCGAAGGGGGGCACTGACCGGGCCCTAATGACTTAGCCGGGCTTTTCGAGCCCTCGGATCGTCCTCACCCCATGAACTCATACCGCAAGTCTCGTGAACCTTCCCCGGGTTGCGCGCAGGCTCTGATGTTCCCCCGGTTTTGAGGAGTCGGGATATTTGAATCTGGTGTGCTCTGACCCATGGAGGAGGGAGGTCGAGTTCGACCGCACTGCTCTAGTGGCGGTTGATAAGCAGCCGAATTAGGCCCGCCGCGGCAGTTCCTGCGATCAGTGCGATCCATGGGCCGCAGGGGACCGTGTATCCGAGGGCTGCCGAACAGTGGCTGGGAATAGTGGCGGCACCGCTAGTGGGTAGGAGTGCGATGAAAACGACGAGTCCGGCCACCAGTTGGGCGAGGGACCTCGACAAACGTCTGACCATTCGCCTGGGTACCGGGGCGGCTCGTCGAAGCCGGGAGCCACTGGCTGTCGGCTCAGCCATCTCCGCCCCCTTCGTGGCGTTCTCGGTGATGTGGGCCTCCAGCCGAGCGCGGGAGGCTGCTCTCCGGTCGGTCGTAGGCTCGCACTCTTCCAGGTAGGGTTGCAAAGCTCTTCTCAACTCGTCGTGGCCTCTCATGGTTCACCTCGGTTGTGTACCGCTCAGGATTCGGTTCCCAGCAGTGCCCTCAAGGTCTTCACGGTCCGGTGGAGTCTGGACTTGACTGTTCCGGCGGGAAGGTTCAACGCCTCGGCTATCTCCCTGTGGGACATCTCCCCGAAGACCGACATCGCCAGGACGGTTAGATCTTCAGCCCTCAGCCGTCTCAATGCCGGGGAGATCCCGAGATCGCTGGCCTCCCGAACCGCATCCATCCGGTTGACCAGTTCTTCGGCAAAGTCCTCGAGTTCATCACGAGTGGCGCCCCGTGCAGTCGCATCGGCCTCCCTGCGGCGCCTCCGCGCCTCCATTCGACTCAGGTTCAGCGCAATCCCGAAAAGCCACGGGCGAGCGGACACCCGGGTCGTGTCGAACCTTGAGCGCTGGTCGAAGGCGAGCACAAAGGTCTCCGAGGCCAGGTCGCCGCCAACCTCGTGCCCCCAGTGCGCGGCGAGAAACCGATATACCGATGCGAAGTGCCGATCGAAGACAAGGGCGAAGGCAGACCCGTCTACAAGGGATCGCTGGATCATGTCGGCATCCGATTCCTCAGTGCCTCGCATGTTCAGTCAGTCTACGCAGAGGGGCTCTCGTCGTGGAGGGATCGAATTGGGCGGCGAGTTTGAGGTCGAACTCGTCGGACACCTGGAACCCATGTGGTGACACCATGCAGAGGGCGGCCACAACGCCGCTGGGGTCCGAGCTTGACATCTACTGGCCGACCGGGGGGTGTTCAAGGGAGGTCACCACGGCTACCGAGGTGAGCGTGGCAGGGCCCGCCAGGGAGTCGGGGTTGCAGGTTGGCGGGTGGTCCACTGTTCCGGAGGGGCTCCCCCCACCCCAGATCAGATCGCCGTCCAGGACAACCTGGCCCCCAATCAGCCCAAGCAGGCCTCCCACGCGGACGCCTGGCACGCCATCCCTGACGACCGGTCGGCTCCCCTTCGGCCAGGCCACATCGACAGCGCGATCGAGAGTGTCACGGTCGACAAAGGTCTCGCTGGTAAGGAGACGGATACAGCCGCTCGCTGGGTCGTAGGACACCTGTCCCCAAACCACAAGAACTGGACTGGCCCTTCCCGGATCCTCAATCATCCTCGGGTCGCTCCCATGGACACGGAACCCCGAGGCCAGCGGTAGATGCACCCACGCCGCATATGCCCCAACACAGATCGCTGCTACTGCGAGGACTGACAGAATTCGACGGATGGCCAAAGTGGCGGCACCTCCCGAAGGCAGCTCAGGGAGCCGTCATGACGTTGACCCCGAGACCATTGGAGAGGTTCGGCACAACGGGTGTGAAGAGGCTGCGGTTGAAGAACCAGATCCACTTGTAGCCGCTGGTCATCCCGTATGCGGTGTTGCCGAAATACCAAGGTCCCCCACTATCGCCCCCCTGCGTGATATTGCGGTGCATGGCAGTGAGCCCGCAATACTGAGGGTATCCGGAGTAGCTGACGCATTCGTTGAGCCGGTACACCTTCTCCGATGCTCGCCCCGTTGTCCGGCCGTACTTCCAGAGGGTCTGGCCGACGGTCGGCTGAGCGGTTGCGAGCTGTTGACGAGTCTGATTGTGGTTGAAGTAGAAGACGTTGGTGGAGGGATGGGTCGAGTGCGCGTACCAGGCGATGTCGCCATGAACGCCGGCCGCCCTTCCTCGGAGGGCGAGGACCACCTGATTGCCGCCGCCATGGTCACTGTATGTCGCCTGGTTGATAGGGTCGTTGCTGTTCTTCACCGAAGCACAGTGGTGGGCAGTAGACACTCCGCGGAGGCCCGCTGCATTTCGAACAGAGAACCCCCACGTGCAGGAACCATGGGCCGTGTCCATGAGGCCGCCACCTTTGATATGGTTGGTGGGACCCCAGCGCGGCTTATCGAGTACCACGACCTCGAGGGTGATGGCCGGATTCGACGACTGCCATAGGTCGGTGTTAGCAAGGACGTCCGGGTTGTCGGTAACCAGCTCGATCGTGATCCGTCCGGTCACCTGGTCGTATCCACCCGCTGAGCTCACGACCCCGGGAAGGTTCGACACCTCCATGAAGGCTGCAACGAGGATGTTGTTTATCTCGGCTTCCGAGAACCCGCGCCCTTCGATGATGGCAACTGGGACCGAAGCCAGTAGGTCAATGGCCTCTCGCGGAGCTCCGGCGCGGAAGGCAACCCACGACCCGCCGTCTGGGGAGAACGTCGCGCCTGCATAAGAGTCGGGGAAGCTCGCCCTGAGCACGCTTACCTTCTCACCGAAGTCACCCTGCCACCCGTACCGATCCGCAACCTCTCGGAATCCGAGGCCCTTCTCGTGTCCCAAGGCCAGGAGGTCCTCGACCTCTGCGATCGGGAGGTGAAACCCGCAGACCTCAACATGGGTGGGGCTTTGATGGGTGAACCCGCTCTCCGAGCTCTTGCTGGCGGCGACCACCTGGTGCGCTTGGTCGTCGCACGACAGCGATTGGTTTCCGTCATCCTGAGCTACGACAGGGCTCCCCCCCGAGAACGCCAGTCCCAGCGCGATGGCGAAGATGGCCAGCCGTGTCGGCACTTGGGAGGTCCTCGCTTTGCGATCTGGCCTCGTCTTGGTTCTTTTCCGATCGGCGGCCTTTCCTCTACGCGGTCGTCTCATCGGATCCCCTTCTCTGTCTAGCCAAGTGGAGGGCGCGACACCCTGCTACCTCTTCTTTGCCGCAGGACCCGAATCGGTTCCCAATCGCCCGTCAGAGCACGCAAGATGATGTCCGGCCGCTGGGCCCGCTAGGAGGGCTTGGTTCGGCGAAATGGACGAGATGAGTGGCTCTCATCGGATCCGCTCACGATGTTGCCGGCGGAGTGGAGTTAGTCGGCTGAGGAGGCAATGGGAAGCGACTGCGACGGACTGTGTTGATCTGGTCGGCCCGGACGGGCGAGTTGACCGACGGGGGAGGTCTCAAAGTTGAGCCATCCGAACACCTCGGGTACGACAGAGCCGGTCCGGCCGGGACCGGCATGGAGAGGTGTTCGATTCGATAATCCACTTGGATGAGCGATGTGTGTGAGCGATGTCTGGCGGCAGCCTGACATCGCATGACCGCCGGTCGCTCGGACCAACGCTCAACGTCACCTCAGCCGCGACCTGACCTGTTGGCGATCCGTTGGTCCGGAGGCGCAACAACGTCAGAGTTGGACACCGCCAGGCAGCCGTCGAGGATGATGATTGGACCACATCATCCCTGGTTAGGACCTATTTCCTCGTGGTCAGGGACGGCGTCGATCCGTCGACCTCCGGTTTTTCAGACCGGCGCTCTACCGACTGAGCTACCTGACCTCCCAAACCGAAACCCGGAGGGGCTTCGGTTGGCGGGAACGACGGGATTTGAACCCGCGACCTTCGGCTTGACAGGCCGACGAACACTCCAGGCTGTTCTACGCTCCCAGGAGTTGCGCCCACAGAGTAGGCCCGGTGAAGTATATCTCCCACCGTCCGCCACTCAACATCGTGCTCGCGGGTCTGAATTGTGGACATTGCGTGAAAGAACCGGCTTTTTGGGCCATCTTGGGGGAACGTCTCGTAGACTCTCCTGAACCCAACGAGGAGGAGTGTTGAGTCAAGAAGAGAGCCCCGTTGTCTCAACGGGCGCAACGACCAAGAGAGCGCCGGGGCTACTGGTCATCGGAGCCGGTTTGGTTGTCGCAACATGGGTTGTGTTCGGATTGCTGGCCGGGGAGTGGAACCCGAGCCAGTTTTGGATCGGGCTGGCGCTTTTGGTCCTCCTCTCCGGATTCAACGTTGGTGGGATATCGGTGAGTGCCAGGGTTGAGCGAGCGATCGGGCTCTTCTTCGGGCTGGCGGCCCTGGTAGGGCTCCTTGCCATCGTTCGCTATGACTCATTCCCTTCCGACGCCTGGGGTGTGATCGCTTATGTGCTCTTCTTGATCGGGGCGACATTGATGTTCATCGGCGCAAGGGGACTGTCGGACTGACCCGGGCGACCACTCCCGCGCCGTCGAGTCGTTCTGATTTCCGCACCTGCCACCCGCGGTCAGGCGAGCTGTTTCCGCGCTTCGGTCTCCTCGTCGACGATGCGACCGGTGGGTTCGTAACCCCGCTTGCGGTACATAGGTGCCGGAGATCCTCTGCCCTCTTCCCAGCTGGTCAAGAGGGTGGTGTCTCCCATGGCGCGAACCTCGTCCTCGACCAGGTCGAGAGCACGGCTTCCAACCCCTCGTCGTTGATGGAGTCGATCGATCAGGAGACGCCACAGATAGGGCTCAGGATGGTGTTCGGTGGTCAAAGCCAGCATCACGAATCCGACGATCTGGTCATCGGCGACCACCGCACGCATCCAGGGGACCACCGGTGCGCCGTCGACTACCTCGGGAAACAGGGCATCGGTGAAGGACCACAACATGGGAGCGACGAAACTCTCCTGGGACTTATGAGTCGCCAGCTTTGTTACGGCTTCGTAGTTCTCCGGGGTGACTTCGACCAGGTCGACCCGGTCCGGAGGATTCTGAGGTCGGTTCTTCCAGGCGTCCCAGTCGGGTCGCAACAGGCCGTAGATCCAATCGTCAGACACTTCGTCGTTGAGCCAGAACGACGACCTGGTGTGACCTTCGAAAAGAAACCCGTTCCGTTCCATCACCATCGCAGACGCCGGGTTGTCAGGGTGAAGCATCCCGAACACGCGGGTCACGCCGAGCTCCTCGAATAGATATTCGACCAAGGCGCCGAGAGCCTCGGAGGCGTATCCCTTCCCCCAGTGGTCACGGCAAAAGGTGTAACCGACTTCGGCGGTCCGTGCCTCCTGGGTGAGGTGAAGCGCAAGATCCCCGAACACCTCGCCAATGCCTGGATCGCATACTGCTGCCATCCACCACTCTTCGTTGGTGGGTCCGTCCATGGCTGCGTTCGCCGAGGCGATCTCCTCGGCGCGTTCCAGGGGATAGGGCAGGGTCCAGTTCTGGAATTCGGCCAGGTCCGGCTGGTTGCGCCGTTGGTAAAGACCCTGGGCATCTTCGCTAGCCAGGGGGCGGATGAGGAGTCGGGTGGTCTTGATCGGGGTGAACACGGCTCCATTCAAACAAGGTCAGACGGGCCGTGCGCGTAAATATCGCGCGGTTCAGTCGGACGGATCGTCCTCGGTATGCTCTCTGATCGCGCGGGCGTCCTTGCGCTCCTGCTCATGGCGCGCCCCGTCTTCTTTGCGTTCCGCTTCGTAGCGTTCGTTCGACTCGATACGTTCGCGCTCGTGCCGCTCGGCTCTCTCTTGATCTGTTTCCATGACCGGCCTTTTCCTGCGACGTCGATTGAGAATCGCTATTCCAATTCTACCCCTGATCCCGACGAAGCCGTCCACGCTCCCGCTCCATGCCTTGGGAATAGTTGAACGCTCAACGAGGTTGTCTTTGGAGACGCTTTATCAAATAGCCAGGGTGGAAGGTCACGTCGTTGCGAGGCCTACGCTCTGCGTTGAAAGGAATACTCATGGAGCTTGGACTCACCAGCTTCGCCGATGCCCGCCAGGACCCAACAACAGGGAAAGGGATCAGCCACGGCGAGCGCCTCCGCAATGTCGTCGAGGAGATCGTCAAGGCCGATGAGGTCGGGCTCGATGCATACGGCCTCGGCGAGCACCACCGCGCCGACATGGCCGCATCCGCACCGGCGATAACCCTCGCCGCGGCTGCTGCCCGCACCCAAAACATCCGTCTCGGGTCGGCAGTGATCGTCCTCAGCTCCGCCGATCCGGTGCGGACCTTCCAGGACTTCGCCACGCTGGACCAGATCTCCTCGGGACGTGCCGAACTGATGGTGGGGCGCGGGTCGTTTATCGAATCGTTCCCGTTGTTCGGCTACTCGCTAGAGGACTACGACGCCCTCTTCACCGAGAAGCTCGAGATGTTGCTGACCATCCGCGACAACGAGCGGGTCACCTGGAGCGGCAGGTTCCGGGCACCGATCCAGGACCAGGGTGTCTACCCGCGGCCCTTCCAGGACCCGCTGCCAATCTCAGTCGGAGTGGGAGGAACGCCCGCCTCCCTGGTGCGCGCCGGACGTCTGGGGCTCCCGGTTGTGCTCGCAATTATCGGCGGTGAGCCGGCCCGGTTCCGCAGCCTGATCGATCTCTACCGCCAGACTCTCGTCGAGAACGACTACGACCCGGCCGACTTCCCCATCGCGGTCCACGCCCACGGCCATGTCGCCGAGGACACCGACCAGGCCGCCGAGGAGGTCTTTCCCTCCTACGCGGCGATGATGACCCAGATCGGGCGCGAGCGCGGATGGCCACCGATGACCAGACAGCAGTACGACGCGATGCGCAGCCCGAACGGCTCGCTGGTGGTGGGAGACCCCGACCACGTCGGCTCCAAGATCCTGCGGTGGAAGGAGTGGCTCGACATCGAGAGGTTCATGCTCCACAACCCGGCCCAGCTTCCCCATGAGAAGAACCTGCGCTCAATCGAACTGCTCGGTAAGGAAGTTTCCTCCATCGTCCGTGGTCGCTAGCCCGGGCAACGTCCTGCCAGACTGACCGCCCATGGGATTCAATCCGGCCAACCTGACTTTTCGCTTCCTGCTCGAGATCTTTGGGCTCATCGGGCTCTTCCGGCTCGGGCTCGAGGTCGGAACCGGCCTCTGGAGTTGGGTGCTGGCAGTCGGTTTCACCTTCGGCGCCATGGCACTCTGGGCTACGTTCCGGGTAACCGGTGATCGAAGCGCCAAGGGGGATGCCCCCTATGCAGTGTCGGGGCCGGTGCGACTACTGATCGAACTGGTGGTGTTCGGGGCCGGTGCTGTCGGTTGGTTTGCCGCCGGGCCGAATTGGATCGCGTGGGCCTACGTGGGAGCTCTGGCACTCCACCACGTAATCTCCTATGACCGGATCGCCTGGCTGATTCGCGGGGAACGGAACCCGGTCCCGGACTCTAAGTAACTGGCGCCGGCACGGAGGACAGTGGAAGGGACAGCTCGAAAACCGTCCACTGGTTCGATCTCCGGTACTCGAGGTCGCCACCCATGAGACGTGCGAGCTGGCGAGCGACGGCGAGGCCGAGGCCGACCGAGTCCGGTGCCGAGCCTTCGCCCTGAGTCCGGTAGTAGGGCTCGAAGATCTGCTCGACATCGATGTGACGCACTCCTACTCCATTGTCCCGGACTCTGACGAGGGCGGTACCGTTGGCTTCAGCGACTTCAACTTCGACATTGTCTCCTCCGTAGCGTGCTGCGTTGGTGAGGAGGTTGCGCAGGATCTGTCTGGTGCGGAGGGAGTCGGCATGAGCAGCAACAGGCACTCCGAGCACTGACACCGCGACGCTGAGGTTTGTTGACTTGACGATGTCGAGGCACTCGTCGAGGAGCGAGAGGTCGGTTGCCTGGATGGTCAGATTGCCCGAGGCAGCGCGTTCGGAGGTGAGCAAGTCGTCGACCAGGTGGGTCAGCTCGATGCTCTGGGCGAAGATCACCGACGCCATCTCGGCCAGCTCTTCGGTCGAATATACCTCGACTCCGTCGGCAAGAGCTCCGGCAAAACCGACGACGGCGGAGAGCGGCGTGCGCAGCTCGTGGCTCACTGCAGCGATGAACCGGTCCTTGGCCTTGGCCAACTCCATGAGACCTTCACGAGCCGCTTCTCTTTCCCAGAAGGCACCAACCATCTCGGCGGCCCGCATCAGACCCTCCACTTCGATTCTGGACCAGGTCCCGTCCCGGACATGATCGGCGTACCCGAGCGATCCCATCCAGCGTCCGTCGGTGATGATCGGTGCTACCAGTTCGGCTCTGATTCCCTCGGATTCGTATCGATCACGAATTGGCAGCGGAAGGTGGGCAGTGATGATCTCCACGGGCTTTCCGCTACGCAGCGTCTCGGCGAATTCCTCCATCTGGGAGTAGTCCCCGCTGACGAAACTGACCTCCCGATCCGGGTAGTCAGGGTGCCGCGCTTCGGCGACTATCTCCCATCTGATCATGTCCCCCTGGTCGACCCGATTCACGTCGATGTATGCGTAGTACGCCTCGGTGGCATCGAGGAGAGCGTCGAGAGCGGTGTTCAGTGGATCCTCGGTGCCCCGGCCGAGCAGGGCCTGAGAGCACTCGGCGAGGGCCTTCTGGATCCGGGCGTGTTTCCTTGCCGTCACCGTCGCAGATGCGAGCGATCCGAACATGCGATGGACGATCCAGATGACGACCGACTGTCCCAGCGTCCCCACCAGGACGAACCCGATGGCGTTGGCGCTGGAAAGGTCCGAGTACGCAACGCTTACCACCGAGAACAGGGCTATGCCGATGACCCAACCGACGACCGCCAACGGCGACCTGCTGGCGGTGATTCCGATATAGGTGATAGCCACCAGGACCAGGACCGTCAGGGTTGTCCCCGGTGTGGTCAGAGAGACGTGACCGGAGATGACTGCGTCGGACAGCGACAGCACTGCGAATAGCAACCCCAGATAGATCGGGAGGATGTGAATGTGCGAGGGTCTCCTGAGCAGAATTCGCGACATTGCGGCGATCGACAGATATGTCGCGGACCGGATCACGCTCTCGGGTGAGGCTGAGTTGAGCCACAGGTCGGCCGCAATCGCGACCGGGGTCACCAGGATGCTGCTGAGAAGAACGACTCGGCCGACGTGTTGCCGATCGCCGGCAGAAGCTAATTCCATGCTCGGGTTATCGGTGCGGCGACCGCGATTCTGTAGATCGCGTCAGCGGGAGATGGCTATTTTTCCCACCTGCTCGCCGGAATCGAGGTAGGCCATTGCCTGTGGCAGTTCGGCGAAAGCGAAGGTGCGATCGACAAATGCGGTGGCCTGTCCCGAACCGACGTAATGAGTGGCCCTGGCAAACTGGGCATGGGTTCCCATCGACGATCCGACGATCTCGAGCTGTTTGAAGAAGAGGTAGGGCAGACTCAGCTCGTACTTGGCTCCACTGGTACCCCCGCAGATTGCGATCCGGCCACCGCGAACCGCTGCTTTCAACGACTGGCCGAGGGTTGCCGGCCCGACGTTTTCGATGACAACGTCGGCCCCGCCAAGAGCGGCCATCTCCTTGCCGAACTCAGCGTCGGAGAGGAATCCGCCTGTGGCGCCCTGTTCGACGGCCCAATCGATCTTTTCCTGGGAACGCGAGGTGACGTAGACCTCGGCGTCGAAGGCAAGTGCCAGGGACATTGCGGCGGTCGACACTCCACCGCCTATGCCTACCACCAGCACCCGTTCCCCCTGCTGGAGGTTTACTCGCTCCAGCATTCGCAAGGCCGTCACCGTCACCAGCCCGAAAGTTCCGGCGACATCCCAGTCCATGGCTTTTGGCTTGCGTACCGCGTTGATGGTCGGGATGACCACCGACTCGGTGAGAGTTCCGTTCATGTGCTCTCCGAGGATTCTGTAGTCGGCGCAGTACACGACGTCGTCGCGGCCACAGTGGTCACATTTTCCACAGGAAATGGTCGGGTCGATGATGATCTCGTCGCCGATCTCGAACCCGGAAACTCCCACCCCGATAGCGTCGACTCTGCCCGCCCCGTCGGCTCCGAGGATGTGCGGCAGGTGGTGAGGTTTGGGAAGCCCCCGACTCACCCAGAGGTCGAGGTGGTTGAGTCCGCTCATTTCCAGCTTGACCCGGATCTGGCCGGGGCCGGGTTGCCGCTCGTCGATCTCGACGGATTCAAGGGCTTCGGGTCCGGTGGTGTCGTTTAGGTGCCAGGCCTTCATGGATACGAGGGTAGCCTCCTGGCCACAGGCTCACAGGAGAAGGATGACCGTCCAGCTGCCCGTTGATCGCGAAGTCCACGAAACGTCGCTAAAGGTTCGCTTCTACGAACTCGACCCGTACGACCATGTCAACCACACCAACTACTTCTCCTACTTCGAGACGGCGCGCATCGAATACCTGACCGATATGGGTTGGGGGCTCGACGTTCTGAAGGAGAACGGGTGGCAATTCGTCGTGGTCGAGCTGCGTGCCCGCTTCGTGGCCGCAGCGCGTTACGGCCAGGAACTGGTGATCCGCACCTGGGTCGAAGACGTGGGCAGGGTGAGGTCGACGTGGCAGCAGCTGATGTTTCGCGACGACAAGGTGGTCGCCGAATTGGAGGTTTCCGCGGCATTCACCGACCTCGAGGGCCGTCCCCGCCGGATCCCACATGAGTTTGTGAGCGAAATGGTGCGAATCAGAAGCGCCGGCGGTTGAGTTCAAGTCTTACCGAAGCGGGACATCCCCTTCACCACCCCTTAACAATTGGCGTCGATACTTCTTCTTGTCAGATCCCAAGGAGTGTCCGTGAAGCAAAAAATCTTGGTCGCCGCAGTTGCCGGAGGTCTCATGGTTGGAGCCGGTTTCGTGACCGCAGCCATCTCCAGTCCCGGGGTTGCCTCGGCCCAGGACGACTCACAAGACTCAGCGGAGGAAACCAATGTCGGACCGTTCAAAAATCACGGCTCCGTTCTCGAAGATGTCCTTTCCGACCTCGTCGAAGGCGGGACCATCGATCAGAGCCAGGCTGATGCAATTGTCGAAGCTCTCGATGCGAAGACCGCCGAAATCCGGACCGCGGCCCAGGACCTCCGAGGCCTGATCGCGTGGCTTTTCGAGGACGGCGTGCTCACTGCCGAGGAGCTGGAGCAGTTGCCCGATGTGTTCCCGTTCAACCAGCTCGAGCGGGTCTTCGGCGATGCCCTCGACGACGGTGAACTCACTCTCGAAGAGTTCCACGAGGCGTTCCCCCAGCCGAAGCGGGGCCAGTTCTGGTCCGGTGCCAGATTTGGTGCTCTGCTCGACGATGGCGGTATCGACCAGGAGGAATACGACTCCCTGTCCGACGACCACCCTCTGAAGCAGGTCGATGTCACCGAATACCTCGCCGACGGGATCATCACCATCGACGAGCTCCGAGAGTTACGGAAGTCGCAGTCAGACTCGGGCGACGCCGCCTGATTCTCCCCTCTCCCTGCGACGAGAAAAGACCCCGGTTTCCCCGACCGGGGTCTTTTCTCTATCCGTTCCTAAGGCGTGGCGTATCAAATGGGATAGCTGGGGCGAACAGAACGGTTCGGGATTAGCCGAGGAAGTCGGCCACCCATTGGTCGGCCGGGGCTGCAACCAGCTCGCTGAGGGTGCCTGTCTGCACGATCCTCCCCTCCCTGAGCAGGGCAAGCCGGTCACAAATGGCGTCAGCTTCCCCGGCGTCGTGCGTGACGACGATCGCGGTCGCCTCCCGATCCTTCAACAGGGCCCTGGTCTCGGTGACCAGGCGACTGCGCAGGTTTCGGTCGAGGGCCCCGAGGGGCTCATCGAGCATCACCAAACGGGGGCGCGGGGCGAGGGTGCGCGCCAGCGCGACCCGTTGCTTCTCACCCCCGGATAGGTCGTCGACGGTGCGGTCGGCGAATTCGTCCATCCCCACCCACGCCAGTGCCTCCACGACCTGACGGTCCGCCCCCTTCTCGAGGCCGAAGGCGACGTTCGCGCCGACGGTGAGATGGGGAAAGAGGGCATAACCCTGGAACATCAGCCCGAACCGGCGTTTGTGGGTGGGCACGTGGGCGAGGTCCTCGCCGTCCCAGTAGATGGCGCCCGAAGTTGGTTCGATGATCCCGGCGATGGCGCGGAGAAGGGTCGACTTGCCCGATCCGGACGGTCCGAGGATGCCAACGATTTCGCCGTCTGACACACCGAGATCGACGTCACTGAGGATCCTGTTGTCTTCGATCGTGACGTGCAGGTCCTGTACCCGGAGCATCAGAATGAGCCTATGTCGCCGGCACGGAACCGGTCGACCCAAAGAATGATGCCTGCGGTCAGTGCGGCGAGGATCACCGAGAGTGCCATCGCCATGCCGAAGGAGCTTTCCCCCGGTCTCGACAGCAGCCGAAAAATCAAAGTGGGGATGGTGGCGGTGTTGGGTCGGGCTACCAACGATGTGGCCCCGAACTCACCGAGCGAGATCACGAGGGAGAATCCGGTGGCAACCAGCGCCGCCTTGCTGACGAGGGGCAGGTCGACCCGACGCCACACCCGCCACGGCGAGGCTCCCAGAGTCGATGCCGCGTTCCTCAGGTCGGGGTCGATGGAACGCATCGCCGGCAGTGTGATGCGGACCACGAAGGGGATGGCGATGAGGGCGTGGGCCATCGGCACGAGCAGCAGCGACGCCCTGAGGTCGATGGGCCAGTCGAGTGCGACGATGAAACCGAGCCCGATTGCAACCGCGGACGTGCCCAGCGGGAGCATCAGGGTGGTGTCGAACCAACGCGAAAGCTTCCCGGAGCGATGGCTGACGAAGGTGGCGGCCATCATCCCGATAACCAGGGCTACTGCGGCTGCCACCGCCGCGGTGAGCAGGCTGTTGCGAATCGCCGCGCCCGGGTCCCCGACTACGAGACCAGCACCGAAGAGGTCATGGTACGAACCCATCGAGCGCCGGACCAATGTGAACAGGGGCAATGCCAGTACGGCAAGGGTTCCGGCCACCGCCGTGTACACCCACAGTTTCGATCGCCCGGTCGGCGACGGAACCGAAGCATCGGAACTGACTTCCCATGAAGCCGAGTGTCGCTCCTGGTAGCGGGAATACAGGTAGAGAGCGGCGCTCACCCCGACCAGCTGGACCACCGCCATCACCGCGGCGAGGGGAATGTCGAAGAGGACAATCGCTTGCCGGTAGATCTCGACCTCGAGGGTGGCGAACCGGTACCCGCCGAGGATCAGGATCACGCCGAAGGAAGTGAAAGTGAAAAGGAATACGATCGAGGCCGCCGCAGCCAGTGACGGCCGGAGCAGGGGGAGGGTGATCCTCCTCATCACCTGGTGCGGGGAGGCTCCGAGGACGGCCGCAGCATGCAGGAGGTCGGGGTCGAGCCGGCGCCATTGCGAACCGACCGTGCGCACCACAACAGCCACGTTGAAGAAGACATGGGCGGCGAGGATTGCGTTGATCGAGTCACGCCAGCCGAGGGCAACGAAAGCGGTCCCGACGACGACGGTCGGTAGGACGAACGGGACCGTCACCAATGCCATCGCCAGCTTCCTGCCCTTGAACTCGTACCTGCCCACAGCCCAGGTCATCGGGGCGGCGACCAGGAACGTCAGGGCAGTCGACACCACGGCCTGCCAGAAGGTGAACCAGCCGACCCGGAACAAGCGGTCTTCCACCCCTGATGCGCCCACCCCGAGTTCAGACAAACCCAGGGCCAGGATTCGGGCAAGCGGGTAGAGGAAGAAGTACCCAAGAAAGAGCGCCGGGACAGCCGCAACTGCCAACCAGCCCCACCTGAACCTCCTCCGCGGGATCACTAACTATCCATCAGATCTGACCATTGCTGGATCCAGGACTCCCGGTTCTCGGCGATGTAAGCAGGGTCGAGCTGGGCCGGTGACTCCGGGATCAGCGTGTGATCGACGAATTCCTGGGGGAGGTTGGCGTCGCCGTTGGCTGGGAACACGAACCAGTTGAGGGGGATCGTCTCCTGAAACTCAACCGAGAGCATGAAGTCGATCAGATCGCCCGCAGCGCCGGGATAGTCAGTCCCGTCGAGAACGCCGGCGAATTCGACCTGGCGGTAGCAACCGGCCTCGATGACACCAGTCGGTGCCTCATCGATCGGCTCTTCAGCGAAGATCACTTCGGCCGGAGGTGAAGACGCGTAGGACACAACCAGCGAGCGGTCTCCCCCATATCGGGTGAAGTCGCCGTAGTAAGCGGAACTCCAGTCAGGCGCCACCTTGACTCCCGCAGCTTTCAGGTCGGTCCAGTAGTCGATCCAACCGTCCTCGCCGAACTCGTCGATGGTCGCCAGCAGGAAGGCCAATCCCGGGGAAGAGGTTGCTGGATGCTCGACGACCATCGCCCCGGCGTACACGTTCACCCGAAGGTCGTCGAGGCGGGTTGGGACGTGAAGTTGGGCCGTCGCGAACCAGTCCTTGTCGTAGTTGAGGCAGACGTCGCCATAGCTGATCGGTGTCACCAGGTTTTCGGGGCCGAGCCTGAGGCTCTCCGGCACGTCCTCGATCAACTCCGAGGTGTGCTCGGCGAACAGATCCTCCTCCAAGGCCCTGGACAGAAAGGTGTCGTCGACACCGAACATGACATCGGCGATGGGGTTGCCGGCGGTGAGGGCGGCCTGGGTGACCATGCCTCCAGCATCACCGGCGGCGAGTACCTCCACTTCGATCCCCGTTTCTCTTGTGAACGCCGCAAACGTCTCATCGGTGACAGCGTCGGCGAACGAGTCGTGAGCGACGAGGGTGAGGCTATCGGGGGTCTCTGTTGTTTCGGTGCCGCACGCGGCGGCGACCAAGGCAAGCCCGATGAGGGCTGTAGACATTTTCCGCATTGATACTCAACTCCTAAGAACGGGAGCCAATCGCGGTGGAGTCTCCCTGCGCTGGCATTACCCAGATCAGGTTCTTCCGGTCGGAGCCTTTCGAGACTCCCTCTCAGCCCGGTCTCACCGAGCTCCCGTACCAGGACAATGGTAGTGCTCCTGCGGAGTACCGGGAAAGTTCAGGCCGGGCCGAAGGCGAGAACTGTGTTGTGGCCCCCGAAGCCGAACGAGTTGGAGAGTGTTGGCCCCGGTGTCCAGCTCCTGGGCTCGAGGACGATGTCCGTGAGCGGGATCTCGGGGTCCTGGTTGTCGAGACCGAGGTTGGGGAGCAACTCACCGCGGAGCATCGATTCGACCACCATCACCGCCTCGATCGATCCCGAAGCCCCGAGGCCGTGGCCGGTTGTCCCCTTGATCGAAGAAACCGCGGGTTGTTCGTTGCCGAAGATGCGATCGATGACTGCTCCCTCGGTCCGGTCGTTGAGGTCGGTTCCCGTGCCGTGGGCACTTATATACGCGACATCACCGGGGATGAGCCCGGCATCTTCGAGGGCGAGCCGCATCGCACGTTCGGCCCCGTCACCCTCCGGATGGGGCGCGGTGATGTGGTAGGCATCGGCGGTGGACGCTCCCCCGAGCACCTCGGCGAGGATTTTCGCGCCGCGAGTGCGGGCCCTTTCGATTTCTTCCAGGACGAGAACTGCTCCGCCTTCTCCCATGACAAAGCCGTCGCGGTCGACGTCGAACGGTTTGGCCACGGACGTCTTCGACAGTGCTCGTGCCGACGCAAAGCCTTCGCGTGCCGACTTGCGGGCTGCTGCTTCGGTCCCACCGACGACTGCGACATCGGCGTATCCCCACTGGATCATCCGCATGCCGTCGAGAATTGCCTGCGCTCCGGCGGCGCAGGCCACAACCGGGGTGTTCGCCTGCCCGCCAAACCCGTATTTGATGGAGATGGCTGCAGCGGCGGCATTGGCCATCATCATCGGCACCAGGAACGGCGAGACCCTTGGGTCGTCCTTTTGGCTCTCGTTGACCAGGATCTCCAGGGACTCGAGGCCCCCTATCCCGGTTGCGACCGAGACGGTCACCCGATTCGGGTCGGCTACGAATTCCCCAGCCTGTTTGAAGGCCTCGTCGGCCGCCACCAGAGCGAACTGGGTGAAACGGTCGAGGCGGCGCGATTCGCGCTTGGGGACGATCGGCTCGGGATCCCAGTTCTCGATGACGTGTGGGCCGGGCCCGGGGGGACCGGACATCAGCCCCTTCCAGATTGCATCGACGCTGAGGCCCGGTGCGGCTACCGCGCCGATGCCGGTTACCACGACACGTTTCTTTTCCATTGAAGTAATCCTGCTCTTGTCGGTTATCTACTTAGTCACTCCGGGAACACGGAGCGTTGCAGCTTCCGCATTCCCCTGAGCCAGCGTTCGTAGTCATTTGCTTTGTTTTGGAAGAACTTTCCCACATCGCCGTGTGGAAGTATCAGGAACTCTTCGGAGGCAATCCCGGCAACCACAGCGTCGGCGACTTCTTCGGGGGAGATGGCATGCGGGGAGAGAAGGTCGTGGAATTCGGTTGCGACATCGAGGAGGGGGGTGTCGACGCCCATCGGGCAGAGACAACTCACCTTCACCCCCTTGTCGCCGTAGGTGATCGCCAACCACTCGGCGAACGCGACCGCGGCATGTTTTGTCACCGAATACTGGGCTGCCTTGAGGTTCGTGAGCAGGCCTGCAGCGGATGCTGTGGACAGGAAGTACCCCTCGCCGCGGGTTATCCATCCGGGGATCAGCGCTTTGGCTGCGTGCACATGGGACATCGTGTTGATCTGCCACATCCGGTCCCATTCCGAGGGATCGGTCTGCTCGTCCCCGACGAAGCCGATTCCGGCGTTGGCACAGAAGAGGTCGATGGGCCCGAATCTCTCCTCGGTTGTGTCGACGAGAGCCTGATTATCGGCAGGTGACCCAACGTCGACGCGGATTCCGACTGCCCCGAGGTCGGTGGCGACACGGTCCACCGAATCTTCGTTGATGTCGGCAAGTACCAACCCGGCCGGGGATTCACCGGCGAAGCGCCGGGCGAGAGCTTCTCCGATCCCGCTGCCAGCACCGGTGACGACTATGACGCGGTCGTTGAGTTCCACGTCGATTACGTTAGTGATGATCAGTCGTAGCAGTGCCTGAACGTCATGTGACGTTCAGCGAATCGGAAGCGGACTAAAAGACGGCGTTCTCCAGAAGGCTGGCGCCGCCCTTGATTGTGGCGAGCAGGCCGGTGGTCTGGGGGAGCAGGTGTTCGCCGTAGAAGCGGGCTGTGTTGATCAGGTCTCTGCTGAATTCGGGGTCGTTGTCTGCTGAGTCGAGGGCAGCCAGCGCCCCCCGGGCAACGAGCCATCCGGAGACGACACTGGCAAACAGCTCGAGATAGGGGGTGGCCCCGGCGAGGGCATCGTCGATGTTCTTCTCGCTCAGCGATCCCAACAGCCAGGTCGACGCGTCCTCGAGTGCGCAGATAGCGCCGGCGAGCTCGGAGCCGAAGGCCTTGAGCTCGGGACGGCCTTCCATCTCTCCGAGCGCCGCCTCCATCTCCCCGATCAAGCCCTTGACGACTTCGCCGTCTTTCATCGGCAGCTTGCGGGTGAGCAGGTCGATGGCCTGGATCCCGTTGGTGCCCTCGTAGATGGGGGCGATCCGGCTGTCACGGAAGTACTGCGCGGCGCCGGTCTCCTCGATGTAGCCCATCCCGCCGTGGACCTGGATCCCCAGGGATGCCATCTCGACCCCGACGTCGGTGCACCAGGCCTTGACCAGGGGCGTGAGCACCGCCACCCGGTCGTCGGCGAGCTTGCGACGGCCATCGTCGTCGGAATGGGCGGCGAAGTCGGTTTCGGCTGCGGTGTAATAGAGGAGAGATCGCATCGCCATCGCATACGCCTTCATGGTGAGCAGCATCCGCCTCACATCCGGGTGCTCGATAATCGCCACCTCCTCGCGTGAGTCCGAGCCTGCCTTGCGGCCCTGAACCCGGTCGCGGGCGTACCCGGAGGCCTGCTGGTAGGCGGCTTCGGTGATGGCGAGACCCTCGAGCCCCACCCCGATACGGGCAATATTCATCATCGTGAACATGTTGCGCATCCCCTTCTGCTCTTCGCCGAGCAGGTACCCAACAGCCCCATCGCCCTCCTCGCCGAAGGAGACGACACAGGTGGGGGAGGCGTGGATGCCGAGTTTGTGCTCGAGGGAGACGATCTTGATGTCGTTGCGCTCACCGGGGTTGCCTTCGGTGTCGGGCACGAACTTGGGAACGATGAACATCGAGATGCCTCTGGTCCCGGGAGGGGCGTCGGGTGTCCGCGCCAGAACCAGATGGATCACGTTTTCGGTGAGGTCCTGGTCACCCCAGGTGATGAAGATCTTGGTTCCGAAAAGCCGGTATGAACCGTCGTCCTGAGGTTCTGCCCTGGTGCGGATGGTCCCGAGATCGGAACCTGACTGCGGCTCGGTCAGGTTCATAGTGCCCGACCATTGCCCTGTGGCCATTTTGTCGAGGTAGGTTGCTTGCTGTTCGGGCGTGCCATGCTCGATCACTGCGTCGACCGCACCCTGGGTGAGCATCGGGCAGAGCGAAAAAGCCATGTTGGCGGTCTTGAACATCTCCTGGATGGCGATTCCTACCGTGTACGGCAGTCCGCCCCCGGACCACTCCTCCGGGAAGTGGACTGAGGACCATCCGGACTCGACGTACTTCGCATAGGCATCCTTGAACCCTTCGGGTGTTACGACACCATCGTCGCTCAGGGTCGAACCCTGTTGGTCGCCGGACCGGTTGAGTGGAGCGATGACTTCGGAGAAGAACCTGCCCGCCTCTTCGAGAATCCCGCGAACCGTCGCCGGGTCGGCATGCTGGTACCCGTTGAGCTTGGCCACATCTTCGAGCCCCGCAATGTGATTGAGGATGAAGTTGATCTCTTCGAGGGGCGCTTGGTATCCGGACATGGCTCCCAGGATACAGGAGCCCTTGACTTCTCCTAGAGGGTTGCGAGCGCCACGTTGGTGATGGTGCTCCCGTAGGCTTCACGCAGCGCGCACTTGTGCTCCAGAGCGGTGATAACACTGTCGGCAAAGTTGGTTTCCGCGTAGTGCCCTGCGCTGCCCAGCCCACCCGGGCTGAAGACGTTGACCTCCATGAGCTTGTCGCCAACGATGTCGAGCCCAACCAAGAACATGCCGTCCTTGATCAACTTCGGCTTGACGATGCTCACCAGCCTAAGCATTTCGTCAGTCACTTTGACCGCCACGGCCTCCCCCCCGGCGTGCATGTTAGAGCGCACATCCGAGCTCGCGTTGACCCGGCGGAACGCTGCGTATTTGCCTTTGTGTTCCAAAGGCTCGCCATTCATCACGAACATCCGGACGTCCCCCTCTTTGGCTGCCTCCAGATACTCCTGGGCAACCACGTAGCCGTCCCGGCTTATCGTCTCGATGATCTGGTTGACGTTTGCCTCGCCGTCGCCTCCAACGAGAAACACACCCTGGCCGCCGGAGCCCTGTAAGGGTTTGAGCACTGCCCGATTCCCGCAGTCTTCAATGAACCCCTTGATGTCGTCGGCGTTGCGGGAGATGAAGGTTTTCGGCCTCACTTCCTCGGGAAAGTGCTGGAAGTAGGTCTTGTTGATCGCGTCGGCGAGGTGGACCGGGTCGTTGACAACGATGACCCCGTTGGCGGCGGCGATCTGGCCGAAAAGAACTCCTGGGGTCTGTGCCCACGGCCGGTCGATAGCATCTTCCGATGGGTCGTTGCGGAGCATCAACACATCGAGGTCTTCGACGACGATTGGCTCCGGCCCCTCCTGGACGTGGCCGAGGTAGGTCTCGAGTGACCTGTAGGTCTTCGCTTGAGGGGCGGAAGCTATCGCTACCACCCTCCCTTCCGCATCCTGGCCCAGATCGCCGACGCCCATGAGCCAAACTTCGTGTTCTCGGTTGGTCGCGGACATGGCGAGCCGGGTTGTCGAGTATCCGGCTTCTTCGGTGCCCACGTCGTTGACGACAAATCCTATTTTCATGCTGAACGCTCTCTTAGCTCGAGTACGTCCAAGCCTTGTTGGACTTTCCTCATCCGCTTCCGGGCCTCCGGGTCGACCAGATAGCGCGGGACCAGCGGCGGCGTCGTGAGTATCGACCGATCGAGCAATTCTCGCACCAACGGGAGCGCTTCGAATGACACCTTCCCGACCAGCAGGGGCGTCAAATCCAGCTCATCCATCTTCTCGAGCAGATCGAGCAGTCGGATCAGCCCTCGCAGGTACATGGCGTCCTTGGTTATCCCGCCGGAGCGATAGGCTCGCATGACCGTGGTGAAGGCAACCCGCTTCGCACAGCCAAGTCCGGTCAGGTGCATGAAGGCCTCGCGAAAGCTAGCGTTTTGCCCGCGGAGGTGGGCAGTGATCACCCGATAGGCGAGGACACGCAGTCGCGAAGCTGGCAGACCACCACCTGCCAGGTATTCGGCGAGCACTCCGAGCGCCTCCTGCAGCTCGTCGTAGCGGGCGAGCCCGACGGACAGCATGTGTAATGGTTGGGCGCGGCCGTTCTCGTAGGTGACAACGTGGGTTCCCACCTCGTGCTGGAGCAACGGGTAAACCTGACTGCAAATCACTTTGATATCGCTTGCGATGAAGAGGTGGCCGGCTTCGACCATCACCCCGGTGATCGTCGAGCTCACATTCACGGTTGCTGAAAGCTCAGGAAACTGCTCCTGGTAGTAGTCGATTTCCTTGAGGGCCTCAGCAGCCAGTTTTGTGGCCCCAATTCTCCCGCCGTTCGTCCTGGCCTCTGGAACCAGACTCAGGACTCGATATGCCGTGTCGAGAGTCGCGTCCTCGACTTGCCCAAACAGCTCGACTGAAGTGAGAAAGAAGTCCGGGGAGTTCCTCCTCGACAGCATCTCGACCTTCAGCTTCAACTCGCGAATCAGCCCCTCGGCCAAATGCGCAATGGTGGGGTCGTTCGCCTCGTTCGAGCTCAACTCATCCAGCGCATGCCCGATTTCCTCGAGGTCGGGGAGGGCCCGGTATGAAAACACAGGCTCATCGCCGGCGAGGAAGGCGGCGCGGGCATCGGCCACGTTGATGGGGGTGACGAGGCGGAGCAAGGGCAACCTCCCGGAGAGCTCCGACAGTTTGTGGTCGAGAGTGAGATCCGCATCACTCACTGACATTGGTGTGCCAGGTTGCGAGAACGGGATCGACCGAAGCTTCGAGAAAGGCACCGAGCCTGTCGAGCTCCTCGGGGAAGATTTCGTCGTTCCATTCGTCCATGAAGGACTTCTTGAATTCGACTGCCAGGGCGCAGCCAACATCTCCGAACTGCTCGTGGACCCAGGCAGCAACCTGCCTCCCCTCGAACTTCACATTTTCGCGAGCGTCGATGCCGGCCTCGAGGGCAGTCGCCAAAAACACCTCGGCCACTGACTTCCATTTCGGCGGGAGTGAACCTGTGCCAAGATTCAATTCGGGGTTCTCGTCCTCGGGAGCGGGGGCTGCCGCTGCTCCGTCCCGGCGGTGGTTGTAGGAATGGATGTCGTAGAGAACAAAACCACCGTGGCGGAGCACCAGGCTGTCGAGGAGCTCGCCGAGGGCCGCGTAGAAATGGTCGTACTGATCGAGTGATTCGGCAACGATGTCGAGAACTGGTTTTGCGTCCCAGATCTGGAAGCCCCAGGCATCGTCGGGTCCCAGGTACACAGCCTCGTCGCGTGGCCGATTCAAGTCGACTTCGAAACGCGAACGGTGAACGACGATCGAACTCGGCAGCCGCGTCGCGAGAATGCCCGTGTGAGGGTCCTCCTCCCGGAGCCTTGTCGCCTCGTCCAGCACCATGTTTGCCTCCACTTCGGGACGGAGTTCATGGCCGTTGTGAACGGCGACACCGACAAGGGGTACCTCCACATTGGTTTTGCGGGTTGCGAATGGCACCCGTCTATTTGCCCCGGAGGCCGTTCCGATAAACGGAGGTCATTTCCGGGGTGCTATCTCCAACCCGCTTGTGATCGATCGGTGGGTGGGCTCGAACCCGAGGCTCGTGTAGAGCTTTAAGGCATCGTTAGGGTTCTCGGTGTCGACGCCGAGAGCGGCATGGGTGAAACCGGAGTCGATGAAAGCGTTGAATGAGGCCTTGAGGAGAGACGTCGCCACACCCTTCCTGCGCCACTCCTTGACCACCCCGAGGCTCTCGACCCAGCCATCGCGGCGTCCGAGCAGCTCCTCGTCCTCGGGGAAATGAGCGTTGAGACTGAGCCCGACAACCTGCCCTTCGAAGAGCGCAATAAATGAGAGGTCGAGGGCGACCCCTTGCCCTTCGAGGCGGTGTTTGTAGCTGGCCATGTCGGTTGGGGATGACCCCCAGTGGTCGGCGAAGGAGCGGTTGAGCACTTCCATGGCCGCCTCATCCCGGGAGCGGTCATATGGGACGATCTCGATGCCGGGGGCGGGTGCAAACTCCTCACGTCCGGCGAGAGGTTTGATCATCTCGGTGAAGTATCGGACCGGCTCCATCCCGAACCGCCGGTACATCCGATGCGCCTCCTCGATCCAGTCCCATTCGTCGGCGCGCATGAACCGGGGGATCGGCGCCTCGACGTCTTCGAGGATGCGTGTTGCCGTTTCCACCTGCCAGGCGAGAAGCTCCCTTCCGATTCCGCGACCCCTGTATTCAGGGTCGACCCGGCCCTGCAGGTAGGCACGCTCCAGGTTCACCCCGCTGGGTCGGTGCCAGATCCGCCCGTAAGCGACCATGCGGTCGCCGTCCCAAACCCCGCGGGTGCGCGTTTCGAGGTCCATGTGCGGCTCGGTCAGCTCCTCCTCTACCTCGTGCAACGGCGTCACCAGAGGGACGTTCCAGAACGACTCCCAGCGTCGGGTCAGCTGATGAATGTCGTTTGCATCCTCGAGGTGGACAGATCTCCACTCCATCGGCGGAACTCTAGGATCCGGCCGGGCGGGCCAGGGAGAGAATCACTCGAGGATGGCCTCGACAAGTTCGGGGAGGTGCTCGCCGATAGACCCGTCGATTCTTGCTGCGGCGAGGTGGTCGGCTTCCGTCTCGCCTTTGTTGATGATGACGATCGGTATCGGCAAGAACGCCGCCCTGAGCACGACGTCGGAAGCGGGTGACACCGCGACTGTTGAACCGAGCACCAACATCGCATCAGACTGCCCGAGGAACAAGAAGGCCCGGCTCATGGTCTCGGGGTCGAGCATCTCCCCGAACATGATGACGCCGGTCTTGATCACGCCGCCGCACCTATCGCATTTGGGATCCTCCTCACCGGCGTCGACCCGGAGCAGAACCTCCTCGGTAGTCCATGTCGTGCCGCATTCAACGCAGTGACATGACTTCACGTTTCCATGAAGCTCGGAAATGGCCTCATCGGGCAAGCCCGCCGCCTGGTGGAGCCCATCGACGTTCTGAGTGACCACACCCGAGATCCGTTCCTCGCCCCAAAGCCGGACCACCGCATCGTGGCCCCGATTGGGCAAGACCCCCGACCGGGCTCCCCATCGCTCGCCGTTGATGTGCATCTGCCAACCCTTGACCCTGAGGTCGGGGCGGGTCCGGTAGCGGGTGATGTGGAAGTCGTCGGGATCCACCTTGGTCCATATGCCATCCGGCCCTCTGAAGTCGGGGATTCCGGACTCCGTGGAGATACCGGCCCCGCTGAACACAAGGATCCTCCGCTTGTCGGCGAGAACCGCCTTTGCCTCCTCGAATTCGCTCATGTCCGACTCCTCACAGTGTTCAAGTTTCTCCTTTTTCCAGACGATAGAAGATGAGACGTTCGCACTATGTAGGAGACTTTTCATGAAACGCCTGCGCCTCTCGGCCAAGCTGGCACTGGCAATCATCCCGATCGGCGTCGTGGCACTGGTTGCGGCGGGCTTCATCGCATTCACGTTCCTGAGCGACTCCCGGGCACAGAGCGAGACAGCTCACGCCGCAACCGTGGCCGCCGGCGCCATCGACACTCTGAAGGCGGTCTGGGACGAAGAAGCGCAGGCACGCCAGGTTTACCTGTTCGACAACGCCGATCGCGCCGACGGCCTCGCATCAGCCATCGAGCGAACCGACGACGCCCTCCAGGATCTGAGGGACTCAACCGCGGAGCTCGGGGAGAACACCGCCGGGTTCTTCAACGAGGTTGCCTTCAGCGCTTCGGCCGACGTCCGGCGGATCTCCGACACCCTCAACGCGATGCGATCGATCAACTCCCCGGACGCCACCGAGATCCGGGGCTACCACCAGGTCGCCAGTGCCATCCTTGCCGTCTTGCCCAAGACATCGTCGATCGTCTCCGACCGGCTCCAGGCACGCGAGCTGTCAACCGCCTACTTCCTCGCGGAGGGTGGCCAGGTCTCGCTGATACAGGAGCAGCTGATCGAGGAGTTCCGAGCGGCTGCCCTTGCCAACCCCGAGTTTGACAACTTGAGCTCCCGGGGGAGCTTGCAGTCGACGCTGGAGGTTCTCGAAGGTGAGTTCGGCGCTTGGGCGCTGCGAGCCAATCAGACTGCCAACCAGATGAGTGCCGCGATTCTGCGCTACACCCGGCTCCCCGATGTAGACCTCAACACCTTCCCGCTCCGCCGTAACGAGGACATCATGAACACGTCTGAGTCAATGGCGCAGGCGGTGGCAGACAACTCACAGGTGAGTGCGGCTGATTCCCAGCGAGAGGCCTACCTGGTTGCAGGCGTGGCAGCCGGGATCCTTCTCATCGCACTCTTTGGGTCATATGCAGTCATCCGGTCGGTGGTGCGCAGGGTCCGCGGGGTCACCGACGCCGCAGTCCGGGTCTCCGAAGAGGACCTTCCTGCTCTGGTCGATGCCTTGCAAAACCCCAACGAGGACATCGGCGACCTCAAGCCGACCAGGATCGAAGCGGCAGGGTCCGACGAAGTCGGGGAGCTCGCCGCGTCGTTTACCAACCTCCACGCCACCCTGATCGACGTGGCCAGCCAGCAGATGGACATCTTGCGCAAGGGGGTGTCGGAGATCTTCGTGACCCTTGCCCGGCGTAACCGGAGCCTCGTCGACCGTCAGCTTGCGCTGCTCGATGAGCTCGAGTCGAGGGAGGAAGACCCCGAAACCCTCGGCGGCTACTACAACCTCGACCACCTGGCAACAAGAATGCGCCGCAATGCCGAGAGCCTTCTCGTGCTCGCCGGCTCCGAGCCCACCCGGATTTGGTCCAAGCCACTCGAGGTGAGTGAAATCATCCGTGCCGCGCTGGGAGAGGTGGACGACTACCAGCGGGTTGACATCATGGCTCTTGAGCCTGCCCTCGTTTCGGGCAGGGCCGTGGCCGACGTTGCCCACCTGATGTCAGAGCTTCTCGACAACGGGACACAGTTCTCCTCACCCGTCGATCGGGTTCGTGTGGCCGGCCTCTACGACCCGGACGGGTACATGCTCACAGTCTCCGACAGCGGTATAGGGATCTCCAACGAGAAGATCGCCGAGTTCAATGCCCTGCTGGAGAACCCTCCCGTGCTCGGCCTCGCCCTGCAGCCAACGCTCGGTATGTACGTGGTGGCCCGGCTTGCTGCCCGTCACGGAATCCGGGTGCAGCTTATCTCTGGCTCGCCGGGAGTCACCGTGCGGGTTCTTATGCCGAAAGCCCTCCTCGAAGCGGCCACGGCTGACAACGACGGTAGAGATTCGCTGCCCCCGGTGGCGTACAGGCCTGCGATCTCCTCGCCTTTGCACAACGGGGCCCGGAGCCCGGGCGAGGAGTCCATTGCCGCCGCCCCGGATGACGACGGTGTTTCTGCGCCCGCCGCCGAAACGACTCTCCCCGGAAAGATCAAAGGCCGCCATGAACACCCCGGTCGCTCCAGGTCGGTCAAGGTCGACAGGGAGAGGGAGTCCAGGCAGGTGAGCCCGTTTGCCGAAGAACTCGGATCGGGTTCGCGAATCGGCGAGCTCAAGAAACGAGTTCCCGGCGAAGCGCTGTGGCTGGAACAAACCGACGAGGCCGAGGTTGCCGAGAAGGCTGTGCTCCAGGTGTCGTGGGAGGTTCACGCCGCCCCCGTAGAAACCGGAAACGACCTTTTGCACGAAGACGGGCATGCACACGAGGAGACCGAAGTGACCTATGCCCAGGCCGCCGCTGACCCCGCGGTGGTCAGCGTTGAGCCGGCCGATTCCGAAGATGCCGCAGAGATCCTTGAGATGGAGGCTTCCGAGGCATCTGCGTCGGGCGATCCGGAGGTGAAGGAAGACAGCGGCGCCGTGGAGCAGCCGTGGTGGGTAGACCGAGAGACCTCAGGGCCGGCGGCCGTTGATTCGCCAGAAGACCATCAGCCTGGCGAACAAGAGACGCAGGCTGCGGTCCAAGTCGAAGCTGCGGATCACCCTCTGACGCCGGACCTCCCGCCTCTTGGCAAGCCAGTGGAGGAGAAGCGCACCAAGATAACTCCGGTCGGCCTTCCGGTTCGCACCCCTGGCGTCTCATTCCGCGACACCGACGAGACCGCGACCAGCTCTTCGGCTTCTCGTTCTGGCGCGATCGGGATCAAATCGGCACTCACCGACTTCAACGACGGTCGGGCTCTGGCCAGCCAGAAGCTCGATGCCCGGGAAGACGACTCCCACGATGAGGAAGGGAGGGACGAATGAGCACTTCAACAAGCAACCTCAACTGGCTGATCGATCGGTTTGCCCAGACGGTCCCCTCGATGAGGCACGCAGTTGTCGTTTCGTCCGACGGACTGGCTCTTGCCCTTTCCAATGGTGTGGACCGCGAGACGGCCGATCGCCTGTCGGCGGTTTCTTCCGGCATGATCGGGCTTGCCTATGGCTCCGCAGGGCGATTCGGCTCCGGCTCGGTGTCCAACGTGATCGTGGAGATGACCAACGGGTGGCTATTCGTCACCGGGATTCGGGACGGCAGCCTGCTCTGTGTTCTCACGAAACGGGAAACCGACATCGGCGCCGTCGCCTACGAGATGGCAGTCTTCTCGGAGAAGGCCGGAGACATCCTCACGCCTGAGGTCCGCGAAGAGCTGAAAGCGGACTTGATAGGTATCGATTGAGCGACATGGCACGCCATTCGTCTGAAGGGCGCCTGGTAAGGCCCTACACAATGACTGGTGGTCGAACCGGTCAGGACGTGCCTGCCATTGCCCTCGAAAGCCTCATATCGGCAACCGAGGAGGGCCGGGCCACGAAGCACCAGTTCCGTTGGGAGGCTTCACGCGTGATCGAGTACGCCGGTCACGGTACCGCCCTGATCGAACTCGCAGCCCTTATCGATGTGCCGATAGGCGTCATCCGGGTTGTCGTGGCCGATCTCGCCCAACGCGGGGCCGTCGAAATCATCGACTCCGCCGGCGGGATGTCCACCGACCTCGACGCAGTTGCATACACAGATCTCTTGAAGAAGGTGCTCGATGGCATCCGAAGCCTTTGACAGGCCAAGACAGACTCCGGTAAAAATCGTCGTCGCCGGCGGGTTCGGCGTGGGCAAGACGACCTTCGTCGGCGCAATCTCCGAAATCGAACCGCTGCGCAGCGAGGCCCTGATCACCCAGGCCAGCGCCGGGGTCGATGAGCTGTTCGAGAACGGTTCGAAGACAACGACAACTGTCGCCATGGACTTCGGGAGGATCTCGCTGAAAGACGGCCTGGTCCTCTACCTGTTCGGAACTCCGGGACAGGACCGTTTCCACTTCATGTGGCACGAACTGGCCAAGGGCGCCATCGGCGCCGTGGTCCTGGTCGACACCCGACGCCTCGATGCCTGTTTCGCTGCCGTCGACTTCTTCGAACAACGAGACACACCCTTCATGGTTGTCGTCAACACCTTCGACGGCAGGTTGAACCACAGTCTCGACGATGTTCGCGAGGCGCTGAACGTCTCACCGGTAGTCCCGATGGCCTACTGCGATGCCAGGGTCAGGGTCGATGTGCAAAACACGCTCTACCAACTCGTCGAATATGCGCTCCTGCGTGCGTTGCAGGGAATCCCGGTCTCATGACCGGCAAGAAGTACAAGCCTGCACCACCGGGAGTCCCCAAGACGACAGTTGCATCCCGGGATTCACAGTCGCGTCTCGAGGCTGCCGAGTTGGTCCTCGCCGGTCTCGCCGAGAACGCTGAGGGCGAGATCGACGACAAATTGAAGGGTGTGATCGACGCTGCGCTCGTCGAGGTGGAGCGGATCCTCGCTGAGGGAAAGCAAAGGGCTGAGTCCCTGGTCCAGGACGCAGAACGGCTCCGTGCCATCGCCAGCACCCAGGCGGACGAGGCAGAGTTACGCGCACGCGACGCAGTGGCAGGGGAAGCCCGGGAGCTTCTCGAGAACGTCCAGCGTCTGCAATCACAAGCGGAGGAGAAAGCCGCAAGGATCGTCGCCGAAGCGGAAGCCCGCGCTGCGCAAACGGACAAGGAGATCGACGCTCGCCTCGCCGAGGCCGAAGCCATCTACGAGAAGGTCGAACGGCACATTGCAGCTCGTGAGGAGATCCTCGCCGAGGTGCGCAAGAAGGCCGACGCCATCATCCGGACAGCCAAAGCCACCGCCGAAACCGTGAAAGACGAGGCCCGGGAGGCGGCCCGCAAGACCACCCAGAACGCGGCGATCGAGGCGGAGCGCCTGATCCAGGCGGCCAAAGAGGAGGCCCGCCAGCACATGGATCGGGTCACCGCCCAGGAGCGGGACGCCAGGGAGCGCCTGGAGGCGGCAAGGACTCGCGCACAAGCCGGTTGACCTTCGTGCACAGTCGGTGCACGGGGTTGCGGTTTTCGCAGGCGGGCTCCTGCACGGTGCAAACGCGTGTGACGTTTTTAGCGAAGAACACGGAGAGGAGCCCGTCGCCGAGAGCAGCGCAGAAAGCAGCTACCTCAGATGTGATGTCGGTTGCGACCGGGTTCGACCCGGTCCGATCTCGAGTGTCTTCGTCTCCACGGATCAGATCGAGCCACCGGCTCTAACAGTTCGCCTCGAACCAGGCGTTGATGTTGTCGCTGGCCTCTTCGAATGCCTCGTTGTCAAAGCTCTCCGCGAGGGCGGACAGCGCAGCGAGCTGATCGGCGTCGGGCGTCGCTCCTGGCTCGTAGCCGGACTCGGCCAGAGCGGTGTAGAAGTCGCCCAGCTGTGCCGCGATCACATCCAGGTCGTCCTTGATCTCATCCGGCGCAGCCTCGGCCATTGCCTCGAGTTGCTCTGCAGAGAGCTGCAATGACTCGTCGTCGAGGCTACCGCCAAACGCCTGGGCCATTCCCGTGGAGTATGCGCTCACAGCTGCGGCCATTCCCTGTGCAGCTTCGAGGCAGGTAGATGAGAGGCCATCGAGCCCTCCGCTATCGCCGTCGTCGGTGTCGTCGTCCGGCTCTGCTGCTGTCGTTGTGGTGACGCCTTCCGATGGCGCGGTAGTGGCGTCGTCGGCTCCACTCTCGCCGCCGCATGATGCGACGACAAGGGCAAGCACCAACACGACGAGGACACGGGATTCAGCCAGCTTCTTCATGAGATTCCCCAAATAGTCAGTTAGTCCGGTCACTCTAGCGACCGGTGATGACCCCCCTCGTTGCTCGGGGTCAGTCGGCCATCGCAGTTGGGTGGGGACGCTTGTATTGGGACAGATGGGCGAGGCGCCCGGTCGAAGTAAGAAGGTCGGCTTGCTGAGCCGACCTAGCCTGCAATCCAAACCGGCCGACGCCGAGGTGCCCCCGTGGGCGGGCTGGGTGTCCAGATATCGCTGGTCATCGTGCTGCTGTTAATCAATGGCGTGCTGGCCGGCACCGAGATCGCTCTCATCTCCCTCCGTGAGTCACAGATTGCCCGACTCGAAGCGGGTTCGGCCACCGGCCAGCGCACAGCGACTATCGGCGATTGGGAATTGACGGTCACCGGGGTCGCCGGCCGCCGGATCACCGAGGTAACGATAGAACCGGCGAGCCCGAACCCTGACTGATCGTCAGGTCATCCTCGAGCCGGCTTATTCGATGCCCTCGGGGTCGATATCAATGATTTCGCCGACAGCCGGGGGCAGATCTGGACGGCCGCGGCGGAAGCTCTGTCCTGTGGCAGTAAACACCGTGAATCGTGATGTCAGTCGTTTCGAGACCACGCCGTGGATTTGGTCGCGCACCGCCGGAACCAATAGCAGGAACCCGATGGCGTCGGTGATAAAACCCGGGGAGATCAGGAAGGCCCCGGCAACCAGCACTGCAGCGGCGTCGCTCAGCCCGCGACCGGGAATCTGGCTCTGTGACACCCGCTGCTGGATCCGGCCGAGCACCGAGATTCCGGCCCGTTTCACCAGGATCGACCCGATCACCGCCGTGGCCAGAGCGAGCCCCAGTGCCCAGCCCAAGCCGATTCGGGATTCGACCCAGAAGAAAGTCGCCATCTCGGCGAGGGCAATGATCCCGAACAAGGCGAGAAACCGCATGGGGTAACGGTAGAGCGGCGACGGACTAATCCGACGCCTCGACATTTGTGGGTCCCGTGGGAATCGAACCCACAACCTTCGGGTTAAAAGCCTTCCA
>JBHJOQ010000016.1:0-53305 GCA_050329555.1 Acidimicrobiia bacterium
CCGAGTTGACGAGGGTTTCGATGCAAAACGCGAAGTTGTCGTTGCTGAGCATCGCACCCTTCGGGGGTCCAGTGGTACCCGAGGTGTAGACCAGGGTCAGTATGTCGTCGCCTGTAGCCTTCGCCATCCGTTGCTCGACAGCACCCGGATTCGCACCGCGATGCTCCCTGCCCAAAGCAAGGAAATCGTCCCAGAAGAGGAAGCGGGGGTCATCCTTCCACTGGCGGAAACCCCTCGGCTCGACGTGAATGATCGTCTTGACGTGGCCCAGGGAGGCTTCGACTTCCATCACTTTGTCCGCCTGCTCCTGATCCTCGGCGAGATGGATCGCCGCGCCCGAGTCCGTCAGCAGATATTCGACTTCGGCAGCCGGATTGGTCGGGTAGAGGCCAACGGTGACGCCGCGGGCGGCAACGGTGGCCAGATCGAGGATCACCCATTCCGGCCTGTCTTCGGATTGGATCGATACCCGATCGCCGGGTTCGAGGCCCAGCGAAACGAGTGCGTGAGCGGCATCATGAATCGTCTCCCAGAGCTCGCCCCAGGTGATCTCCTGCCAGATCCCGTAGTCCTTCTCGCGCATGGCAACGCCATTGGGGTTGGAAAGGGCGCGGTCGCGGACGAGTGCTGCCGGTGTCTTGAAACCCGCACCGGTCGATGGAGCGGCGGGTCGCTCAGCGAGTGTGGTCACTTAATCGGTCCTCCTCACGAGGGCATGACAATAGGCATGCTTATCCCCGGAGGGAGGCGAGAACTCGAAAAATCCGCTGCTTCTTTACCGATTCATGACCCTCGCGACCACTCTGCTCCGCCGGGCCGATGCTCCTTCTTCCAGATCGGGGCCCGGGCCTTCAACTCATCGATGATGTACTCACCTGCTGCGAATGCATCCTTGCGATGGGCGGTCGCCACCGCGACCGCGACCGACGCCTCACCAAGCATCACCTTCCCGGAACGGTGCTCGACCGCCACCGCCAGGATCGGCCACTTCCCTATGGCTTCGGCGATGACTTCTTCGATCTTTGTCTCGACGAACTGCTCATAGACCTCGTAATCGAGATGGGTCACGCCGTCGCGGCCATTCGAATGGTCACGGACCGTGCCCAGGAACAGAACCGTAGCTCCCGATTCAGGGCGGCCGACCTCGGCGACGAGGGCAGCGGGGTCGATTGCATCCTCCCCTACCCTGACCCTGACAGATTGTTGAAACCCATTCATAGAATCCAGGATATATGACACCCGTAGGTCCGGACAGACCGGCACAGGCCGACGAGGACTTCTACGTCGACTACGACATCGACGAGCATATCGACGGCGGGCGCAGGCGGAAACCGGTAGACGGGTGGGCAATAGTGCTCGGCATCTTGGGCGGTGTCTTGCTCGGTACCGGGGTCACTTTCGCTGTACTCGGGTTCACCGGGGTGTTCACCGAACCTACCGTGCCGACGATCCCACCGGCACCAACTCTGACCGCCCCACCCCCAACGTCTCCCCCGGCAACCTTCATCGACAGTTCAACCGTCTCTGCAGTGGCCGAACGCGCAATCCCCTCGATTGTGACGGTCGAGGTATCCGGATTCTTCGGAACGGGGGGTGGGAGCGGCGTCGTCTACGGCAACGACGGGTACATCGTCACCAACAGCCATGTCATAGCCCGGGCCTCTTCGGTCGCGATCCTGTTCTCGGATGGCGCCCGGTT
Organism: Acidimicrobiia bacterium; assembly: GCA_050329555.1. GTDB lineage: Bacteria > Actinomycetota > Acidimicrobiia > Spongiisociales > ZC4RG35 > MA-ANB-1. Next base: position 1,700 of record JBHJOQ010000016.1, read on the forward strand.
CCCTGCTGAGGTCATCGGGTCTGATCCCCTGACCGACCTGGCCGTGCTCAGGGTCGAACGCTCTGACGTCACCTCGATCGACATCGGCAGCTCCGCGGAGGTCGAGATCGGCCAGGCCGCCATCGCTGTCGGCAACCCTCTGGGACTCGCCGGCGGGCCAAGTGTCACGTCCGGGATAGTCAGCGCTCTCAACAGATTTCTCGATGTCGAGGCCGGGACCCGGCTCTACGGCCTGATCCAGACCGATGCCCCCATCACCAGAGGTTCGAGCGGCGGCGCCCTGCTCGATGGCAACGCCCGCTTGATCGGAATTACCACCGCGATTGCGGTCAGTGACGTCGGCGCCGAAGGCCTCGGTTTTGCGGTTCCGGTAGACATCGCAACCGGAGTCATCGCTGACCTGATCGAAAATGGCGAGGTTGCTCACGCAGTGCTCGGCATCCAGGGAGAAACCGCGTTCGCTACCAGCGACGGTGGTGCCGGATTCCCGGTCGGAGTCCTTGTCACCGACATCCTTGCCAACGCTGCCTACGAGGCGGCTGGTGGCCAGATCAACGATGTCATCACCTCTACCGACGGACTCAGCATCGACACACTCGAGGAGCTCCTGACCCACATCCGGTCTCTGAGGGCAGGAGATGTTTCGTCGTTGGTGATCCTCAGAGGGGACGCACAACTCGAGTTGGAAGCCACAATGGGATTACTTGAATCATGAGCGACGACATCTTCTCCAAACTCTTCGAGTTGTTCGACCAACCCGGGCCTATCAATTGGAAACTGGCGGCCGAAGTCGCCCGGAGCATCACCGGCGACCGGGTGCCCGTGGAGCCGTGGGCGGCGGAGGAGTATCGCGAGCTGGCCCGTCTCGTCGAATATCGGTTGGAACCGATCTCTCCCTTCCGGATGACACCTGCGCCCGATGTGACACCGGTCGACGCCCGGGAGTGGGCAGAAACTCATCTGGAGAGTTACGGAAGGGTGGTGGAGCCGTTCGGAGACTCTGTGACCGCGGAGGGACCGGCTGCCCCGCTCATGGCCCAGCTCAAACCGGCAATGATCGGCCTCCAGGTTGGATCGCTGGTCGGGTCACTATCGACGTGGAGCGTTGCCACATTTGACGCTGGGATCCCACCGGACCGCCCCGGTGCGCTATCGATCATCGCCCCGAACGTCGAAAAGCTGCTCGCCGCCACCGGGATCGAAGAGAAGGAGGTGAGGCTCTGGGTCGTCGCCAACGAGGTCGCCTTCCGCGCAGTCAGCGACATCCCCTGGATTCAAGATCATCTCGCCCGCCTGGTGGAGAGGTACGCGGAGGCGGTAAAGATCGACCCGACCCAGCTCAGCGGGCTGATGATGGGAGGAAGCGACCAGGCGGCCATAGAAGCAGCTATCGAAGAGGCAGGTGGCATCGAACAGTTGATAGGGGGCGAGGAGGCCGAAGGGCCGCGCCTGGAGCTCGAGGCCTTCCTGGGCACAATCAGCGGGTGTGCCCGGCTCCTCGCCCGGCGCAGCACCGCCGAACTGTCCCGGAACTTCGACGTCATCTCCGCGGACCGCGATCGACTTCGAGAAACCGATCTCGATGCCGCCCCGGGGCTGATCGGTGTGGGGGCAGTCCCGCCTGACGTGACCGTCTTGGGCGACGCTTTCAATCAAGAAGTGGAGACCCGCTACGGCAACGATGCGCTCGTCACGCTCTGGGCCGACCCGACCCGGATGCCTTCAGCCGCCGAGCTCAGGGACCCGACCGCCTGGGCCGCCAGGGTCCTCCTCGACGGCTGGACCGGCTAGCGACCCCAGCGACCGGAGGAGCGGCTGTTCCCCCGGAGGCGGAAGCCGAACGGGGGAACCGTCCCTGCCGGGCCGAAAGGTAAGGGGGCATGAGACTCCACAAGTTGAGAGCAGACGCGGCCCAAAGCTCGGTTGGCGGGTACGCCCCACCGATCCCTCCGCCAGCCAGCGGAGGGAGAGTTTTAGCCGAACAGATTTCGCCAGAGCTTGCGGAAGAAGCCGGCGTCGTGCGGGGAGGGCAGTTCCTCGAGCACCTGATCGTGCATGTCAGGTGGCAGGTCGCCGATCAGGGCCATCCCACCTCCCTGTACCGGCCACGTGTAGGTGACCTGGCCGGGGCTGTATTGGCGCAGGTAATGGTATCCCTCGAGGACGTGATCTGCTCCGCCGTCGAGGACGATCTCGACAGTGCTCTCGAAAATTGCAAACGAGAAGAAGCCATCGGAGTAATAGCCGAACGTGAGGCCGGCGTCGTCGACGTAGGCATCGAGCAAAGTGAAGAATCCGATGGTCTCGGGGAGGAGGCTCGTCGAGGTCACCGCCAATTCCGCGCCCGGCCCGGGCTCGGTTATCTCCCACACGGGGGCCTGCGGGTTGAATGAAACGAAACGTCGCTCACAATAAGGCTCGCCGTCGCCATCGAATGTGGTGACCATCAGCAGCACACCGGTTCCCATGTCGACCACAAGCTCTGCCCGGGGAACGTCGCCGTCCCGAAGGACGTAACGGGTGGAGTTGCGCCCCAGATATGAGACTTCACCTGTCTCCTCAACCGTGTATGTGTCCGAATCCAACGATTCGTCTTCTCTGGATTCGTCGCTCGTAACCGCGGCGCTATCGACGACGGACCCTTCTGCTTGCACCACCCAACCGCCGTACCCGGACCAAACCTGTGGCCCCGACTCGCTCTTGCCTCCGTATCGCATCTCGCCGCCACGTTGCTCGAGTTCGATGAGGGCATCGCGGTTGCCGTCAGGGGTGGAGCAGCTGATCAACTGCTCGGCTGAGTAGGAGGCCGATCGCGACTCTTCGAGAAGCTCGTCGAGATCGACGGCAAGGGCGACACTCTGAGGCAGCATCATCAGCAGGATCAGCACGGAGAGCCGCCTCATTCGGGTACCTCGAGGAGGTCGGGAAGGATCACCTTCGCCGGTCCGAAGGCGGGGTCGAGAGAAACCCGGGCGGCAAAACGGGAGTTGAGGTCGTCAGCCGAGATAGTCGTCGCAGGTGGCGTGACCAAAGCGGCTATCGCGATCACGACGATCACAACCGCGGCTGCGGCGCTCGCCCAGAATCCGCGATTCCGCCGCAGGAGAACTAGCTCGGCTAGAGGCACCAGGCCTTCGGGAACTTCCATAACCGGAAGCGAGCGGACCGCCGCCCTCACACGCTGGATCTCGATCAATTCGTCGGAACAGCGTCCGCATTCACCCAGGTGCTGGAGGAGGCCGCGAAGCTCATTTCCCCGAAGCTCGCCGTCGAGATATGCGCTGATCAGCTCGCTCGAATGCCTCATGACAGGCTCTCCCTGAGCAGTCGCCGGCCGCGATGGATCCGGCTCCTGACCGTCCCCACCGGAACGGCGACTGCCGCTGCGATCTCGTCGTAGCTGAGCCCGACCACGTCACACATCACGACCGCCTCGCGAAACTCGATGGGCAGTTCGAGTAGCGCCTTCTGGATGTCGTCGCCGAGGTTGACTCTTGCGAATTCTGCATCTGCGCCCGGACTCTGGGCGAGACTCCACCGGTCCACCTCCTCGGGCAGCGGTGTGGTCGGTCGACGATTCTCCTTGCGCACGTTGTCGAGGAACGCATTCCTCGTGATCCGCCACAACCAACCCTCGAAGCTGCCGGGCTGATAATGCTCGAGGCCTTTGCGGACCCGGAGCAGAACCTCCTGGACAAGGTCGGAGGCATCGTTGGGATTGCCGGTGAGGCGATAGGCAAAGTTGTAGATCTTCCGTCCGTAAACACGCGCGACTTCTTCCCAGGTCAGTGGTGCAGATTCAGTCACTAACTATTCACCCCCATGAACGCCACCGGAGGTGGATAGGTTCCTAGGAATCGGAAAGAACTGTTGTGGAATCTCCTGGTCGGACTATGCGTCGGAGGCGTTGGTCTCCGACTCGTCGTCGACACCCCGGTCGAGCCCTTTACGGAACTCCTTCGCCGAGGCCCCGAGCGAACGAGCGAGATCGGGAAGCTTACGTGCTCCAAAAATGAGAACGATGACGAGCAGGACGATGAGCCATTCCTGTCCTCTGAGCAAAACGAACCTCCTTCGACTGCAACCAGACTAACCGGCGGGGCGCGTTAGCTGATGGCCATCGAGTCGATGAACTCCTGGAGCCTTTCCCGGGTAATGAACCGGAGCCTTGGCTCGTTGCGCTCGATGTCGTAGATCATGAACGGTGCGTACTTCTCGCTGACGAACACCCCTCGCCTCGCACCGGACATGGTGAACCGGCCCGCGAAGGCCCTGACCCGGCCCTCATCGACTTCGGGGTGATCACCAGGGTTGTAACCCTCGACGACCACGAGCGTGGTCTCCCCGTCTTTGGTTGCGTTGAATACACCGGGCTCAGGTGAAGCTTCGATCAAGTAGCCGAACAGCTTGAGGAGGCCGAGGATGATCTCCGGCCCGCTCGCCTGATCGATGTCGACCCCAGCAGCGCGCAAACCCCGCTGCAGGCCTTTGGGGATCTTCAACTCCTTGCCGATTGGCGGCAACTCGTCGGCCGGGACCTTCGACTTCGTCTCGTAGGTGGCTGCTGGTTGGAAGTCCGAATCCGCCTTGAAGGGGTCAGGTGCCACATTCCCCAGGTGGAGGAGGCTCACAGGTGGAGGCGGTGGGAGCACGCCTGGCGAGGGCAGCTTGGCCCGGGCTACCTGGCGGATAGCTCCTCTTCCGGCAAACACCACAACTTCGTGGACATCGGCGATGGGAAGGCTGTGTTTCTTGTCCCGCAAAACCTCCATTGCCTCGTCGAGGAGGATCTCGTTGAGGACCTCGTCGTCTTCGTCGTCGAGCGGCACGTCAAAAGTGACGCGCGCCTCGGATCCAACAACATGGAATTCAGAAACCGGGGCGCGCTGGACCGCACTCCGGGCTCCTGCTTCCTCGCCGGAGGCGGCTCCACCTCCCGCATGCTCAGCAGTACGCTTCTTCAGCCAGTTCCGGCCGACCACAACCAGAACCACAACCACTATCAACGCAAGGATGGCTTCAACCATCGGATCCTCTTTCTTCGCTCACCGGATCGGTACCCAATTCATCATGGAGACTAGGCGATGCGGACTCGATCTCCACGATCGGGATCTCAGCGGTCGGCTCGTCGGCACCCGAATTGAGACGGTCGATCATCGCCTGTTTCGAAGAACCGGTCCCGAAGGCCGTCACCACATCTCCGGAATGGAGGATGGTCGAGCCGTCCGGAACGATGACCTGGCGGTTTCGCCGCACAGAGACCAGAGTCGAGCCTTCGGGCCAGCTGACCTCCCCCACCTTGCGGCCGTCCGCCATCGAGCCAGGCGGGATGCGGAAGTCGTAGTACCCGGCACCGGGGTCGACCCGTTGCGCCAGCCGGGCGCGTTCGAGGCCGGCGTCGGTGGAGGACCCGAGTGCCTCGTGATAGGCGCGGACTGCGTCTTCGCGACGGAATAGCCCGACCAGCCTGGTGGGATCGTGCTCGTCGACTACGGGAAGACGGCCCACTCCGAGCACCGCCATCCGCTCCAGGGCCTGAGATACCGGAGTGCTCGGAACCACGGTCACCGGGCGAGGCGTCATTACCTCCTCGACTGTCACGGTTGCATGGTCTTCTTCAGATCGGTTGATGTCGGTGACAGTGATGATCCCGACCAGACCTGAATCACCAACCACCGCTGTCCCGTGGGAGCGGTGCCTGGCGAGGTTTGCGGTGGCAGTATCAAGGGATTCCTCCGGACGCGCCACATATCCCGGCAGCCGCATCACCCGGTTGACGGCAATGGTGTCGAGCAGGTCGACGTCGCCGGTGGCACGAATCCGGATGCCCTTCCGTTTCAAGGCGAGCGTGTACACCGAGTCGGGAGATAACCGATCGGCGAGGAACGTCCCGAGGACGGCGGTGAGCATCAGAGGCAGAATCAACCCGTAGTCACGAGCACCGGTGATCTCGAACACGATCAAGATGGCGGTCAGAGGTGCTCGCGCCACCACTGCGAACATCGCGGCCATTCCCACGACTGCGAAGGCCCCGGGTTCGAGCTCGAAGGCGAAGACAGGTTCGAAGATCCTGGCGAAGGCCGTGCCTACCGCGGCCCCCATGAATAGTGACGGCATGAACGCCCCGCCGGAAGCGCCAGACGAGATGGTGAGTGAGGTAGCAACCGCCTTGCCGAGAGCGAGAAGGATGAGCACCCACCAGAAGATCTCGCCTTCTCCGGTGACCGCGGAGAGCCTCTCGCTGTTGAGGAGCGCATTGGTCACTTCCTGTCCGGTGCCGAACAGCCGGGGCTCGATCATGATCAGGCCGGCAACCAGAAGGCCGGCTCCTAAGGGTCTCAGGAATCCGAGTCTGGCGTTACGCTCGGCAGCGACGCTCTCGATTGCGTCGAGCATGCGCAAGAACATGACACCGATCACGACAATCGCCAGAGCCATTGCCGCGTAAGCAAAGAGCTCCATGAAGTTGCCCAGCTGATACCGGCCCGCCTGGATCGCCAGCTCCTCGCCGACCAGGGTTCGGGAGGTGACGGCGGCAGTCACCGAAGCGATGACGATGGCTGACATGTGCCGGGTGGCGAAGCTACCGAGGATGACCTCGAGGGCGAACAGCATCCCGGCGATGGGGGCGTTGAACGCCGCACCCACGCCGGCACCGGCGCCGGCGGCGACCAGCGAGCGCACCTGATCCTCTCCGAGCCGGAACCAGCGCGAGATGACACTCCCCACCGAACCCCCGATGTGAACAATTGGACCTTCCCGTCCGGCGGACCCACCCGAGCCGACGGTGAGGGCGGTGGCGATGATCTTCAGGGGGAAGACCCGTTTCCGAATATGGCCGCCCGTCACGGCCAGGGCCGCAGCTGCTTCGGGGACGCCATCGCCGGCGATCTCCGGGGCGAAGCTTCGCGCCAGCCACCAGGCAGTGAGGAACCCAGCCGGCACGGTCAACAGAATCCAGACCGAGCCATCGTGGATCCGCAGGCCAGAGGTCAAATCAGCGATTGCCTCCAGGAGGAGGACAAGCGCGACCGCTCCCAGGCCGACACCCACCCCGACCAGGGCCGATACCAGGAGGAAGCGGCCCGTTTCTTTGCGCGCGATAACGCTCACAGCGGGCAGCTTCTTGATTGCTTCGATCGGTCCGGTCATCAGAGATGACGGTAATTGCGGGCAGCTGCAGCGCCACGCCCATCAAGGCGATTCCTGGGGACCGATCTGCCCTTTGAAAGAGGGCAGCAAGGCGCCGTAGCATCGTCCGGTGACACCAAAGACCGACTGGAACCCGTTGTTGGCCGACGAACTGACCAAGCCCTACTGGTCGGAGCTGATGGCATTTGTCAGATCGGAGCGGGAGAGACACATCGTCTATCCCCCGGAACCGGAGGTCTTTGCCGCCATGCACCTGACACCTCACCAGTCGGTGAAGGCCATGATCCTGGGCCAGGATCCCTACCACGGCCCCGGTCAGGCCCACGGGCTCTGCTTCTCGGTCCGCCGCGGCGTGGCCCCGCCACCATCCCTGGTCAACATCCACCAGGAGCTCAATTCCGACGTCGGCTGTCCGCTGCCGGAGCACGGCTCTCTCGAGCACTGGGCGCAGCAAGGTGTGCTCCTCCTCAACGCCACCCTTACGGTCCGGGCCCGAAGCGCAGCCAGTCACCAGAAGAAGGGTTGGGAGACGTTCACCGACCAGGTCATCCGGGCGGTCAACGAGAAACGGGAGCGAGTGGTGTTCATCCTGTGGGGGTCCTCGGCCCGCCAGAAGAAGGCGCTGATCGACACCACACGACACACCATCATCGAGTCGCCCCATCCCTCGCCGCTCTCAGCACATCGCGGCTTCTTCGGCAGCCGCCCTTTCTCGCGTGCGAACGTCGCGCTCGAGGCCGCAGGTCGGGGACCAATCGACTGGTGCCTCCCCGACACCGCCTGATTGCACAGTGCCGGAGGATGCGGAAGCCGAACCCCGGTGCACAGTGCAGGGGGCGGTGCGGTACCGTTGCGGCATGTGCCGCTCAATCAAACAGCTACGAGACGGGCCGACCCCGGCACCCTCCGAGGAAGTGGAGGCGGCAGCCCTCCAGTTCGTCCGGAAGATCAGCGGGTTCCGCCAACCGGCCTCACACAACCAGGAAGTGTTCGAAAAGGCCGTAGCCGACATCGCACGTATCTCCGAAGACCTCCTCGAGGGCCTCGAGATCCGTGGCGTCAGGAAGACAGCCTGAGAGCCTGAGAACCTGCGGGTCGATTCCGGCGACCGCCGCAAATCGTCAGTGGGGGACGCCGGCAGCTCAACAAAGGCTCAGCCCAATTCGACGCCCTGGCCCGCGGCCCGTGCGTTGATCAGAGCGGCGTGTCCGGCGGTGACGTCCTGGGCTGCAACTCCAACACTCTTGAACAGAGTGAGATCCTCGCCAATAGCCGGATGAGTCCCGGCCAGCACCTCACGCAGTGATGCGTTCGGGGTCCGTCCCGCCTGGATCAGGTCGCCTGCCTCAGCCGCCGCCGCGTCGTAATCGTCCACAACCACATAGGAACGCTCGACCGCAACGCGGTGAACCTCCACCATGTCGGGCCGGAACGCACCGACTGCATTGATATGCGCCCCTTCCCGAACGACGTCCGGATCAAACAGTGGATGGGTCGCCGGGGTGGCACATGAGATGACCTCCGCTTCCCGCACCGCCTCGTCAGCGCTGCCGACTGCCTCGCCGCCGACCCTTTCCGCAAGCTGCTCCGCGCGAGTGCGATTGCGCGACCAGACCAGGATCCGGGTCAGATCACGAACGGCCCGCACCGCCTCGACCTGGTCGAATGCCATTGCCCCGGCCCCCAGCATGGCCAGCGTCGTAGCCGACGCAGACGCCAGGATGTCGGTGGCGAGACCGGACACGGCGCCGGTCCTGATCGCCGTCAGGGTCGGCCCATCAGCGATTCCCAGCGGACTCCCATCGGGGCCGAACACTGCGACGAGGCCCACCGGGTTGCCAGGAACGGTCGACACCACCTTGATCGCAGTCACATCTCCCACCCGGCCCGGCATGAACATCGAAGCCCCAAGAGGAGTGCGCAGAGGCGTCTCCGCTTCGACGGTGAACGCCACCCGCATCGCCTCGATTGCGTCCTGCATCGAAAGGCTCTCTCGCGTCGCTGCCGCGTCGAGGTAGATCATGCCAGAACGCTCTTCGTCTCGACGGCGATCGGATCGCGATCCGCGGCGAAGAACGACATGGGGACATCGGTATCCAGAGGCAATGTCTCCCCGCTGACTTCCCGGGCGATCATCGAGCCAACCGCAGGGGCGAGTTTGAAACCATGCCCGGAGAATCCATTGGCCACCCAGAACCCGTCGACTTCGGTCGGGCCGACGACGGGATGGACGTCCTCACGGTTGATCGTGTAGAGGCCGGCCACGCCGGACACCTGACCGCGCGGCTCCAGAGCAGGTACCCGATGATGAAATGCGGCCAGCTTCATCTGGGTGAAGTCGGCATCGGGAACCCGCTTGAAGTCGTCGGGGTCGTCGACGATCTCCTCCTCGTCCTCGGGACGCACCGAGCCGATCAGGACCTGCTGGCCTCCCGATTCGGGACGGAAATAGCTGCCCGTCGAGAAATCCGCGCCCACCGGCAACGCCCCCAGTTCGGCAGGCCAATCGCGGTAGACGGTCTGGACCCGGGTCGGGGTGAGGGTCCACCGCAAGTCGACTCCGGCCATTTGGTTCAGCTGATTGCACCACGGGCCGGAGGCGTTGATAACAAGTCCAGCGTCGATCCGGGTGCCATCGGTGAGGGTCACGCCCGTGACTGTGTTCCCGTCCCGGGTCACGTCAGAGACGGCAGCGCGGTAGCGGACGTCGACACCAATGGCCCGGGCCGCGTCGATCAAATCCTGGTTGGCGCCCACCGGCTCGGCGTAGCCCCCACCGGTCTCGAACAGGAATGAGCCCTCGGCGGAGCACTCGTGCTCCTCTTCACCGCTCATATCGAGAGGCGCGGTGCACGAGGACAGTGACGGGAACATGTCCTGGACACTGTCAGGTGCGACTGCCTCGGCTACCACACCCTCTCCCATCAGCTTGGCGACATCGGCATCGACCTTGGCGGAGTCCTCTCCCATCATCCAAAGAACACCAATTCTCCGCAGCCCCGAGCGCGGCGCGGCGATCTGGAGGAACTCGGGCCAGTTTCCATACGTCTCCTGACCGTGGAAAGCGAGCCGCACCACTTCGGGATTCGAGTAGCGGCAGCGGCATATCGACGAAGAGGCACCTGTCGAGCCTTCGGCCGGGCCCATCCCCTTGTCGAGCACGAGAACATCCTTGATCCCGTGCCTGCCCAGCTGATAGCCGATCGACGATCCGATTATCCCGGCACCGACCACAACCACATCGGCCATCACGCAGGCGTCACGAAGGCGTCACCCGGTAATCCCCGGCGGAGTCGTCCCAATCAAGTTCGATGAGGCCGCGGCGCGCAGCACCCTTGCAGAACTGGAGGAACCCTCCGTATCCGAACTTCTTCTCGGAGAAATCTGGGTTCTGCTTGCGCAGCTGATTCTTCAGGCCGGATAGGGACACCTGCCCGTTGCCTTTGGATAGATCCTTGACCACCCGGGCAAGCAAATCGAACGCCTGGTCCTCGCCACCGGCCTCCGACGGAAACTGCACGACCGGGTCGCCCCTGCCCGGACCCTCGGAAAGCTCGACAACACCCTTCGATTCCAGGTCCCGCAACAGCTCCCCGAATGCGCGATAGCCATGGTCGGCCTCTGAGAAAGTTGAGTCCTTGCGCAGCATCGCCCGCTTCAAGGACGAAGCAAGCACCTCGCCGCCACTGGACCGGCTCAGCCCTGCAAGCGTGGTGGTGATCAGAGATTCGAGCTCGGGCTCGGTCTCGGTCTCGCCGTTCGACTCGGTTTGAGTTTGCCGCGCTCCTTTGGGCCGGCCTGGTTCGACACCTTCGAGATTCTCATAGAAGAGGAATTCGTCGCACGCAGGGGGTAGGAGCGCCGAAGTAGAAGCCTTGACACCAACACCGATGACCTTCTTGTTCAGTTCCCTGAGCTTGTGCACCAGAGGTGTGAAGTCGCTGTCGCCGGTGCAGATTACAAATGTCCCGACGTAGTCCCGCTCGAAGGCCATCTCGATTGCGTCAACGACGAGTTTGATGTCCGCAGCGTTCTTTCGAGATGCACCCATCCGCTGGGGAATCTCGATCAGCTCGACATGGCTCCGGGTCATAGCCTGCCGGGCATCGTCGAACATCGTCCAGTCCGCGTATGCCTTGCGGGCGACCACCCTCCCCCTCTCGGCGAGGGCATTGGCGATGGGCTCGAAGTCGAAGACCATCCCATTGAGCGCTTCTCTTGCACCTATCGCCAGGTTCTCGAAGTCGACGAACAAAGCGATTCTTTCTTCTTCCATGCCATTGAATGTAGCCATCACAAATCACTCAGCAGGTGCGGACCGGCCCCGCCGCGCGGTCGGGGGCCACCCCCGCGATAACGATTCGTTCAATCCGTCGGTGCCGTGGAGTAGGTTCTGTCCTCGAAGGGGGCAAAGTGGATCCGACCCATGAAACTGTGGCCAAGCAAAGCACAGCCAACGAAGTCCCGATCAACGAGGTCAGGGTGCACGGCGTGTCGGGGACTCCTCCCCGGGAGATGCTGTACACCGACCCGGTCCCACGGCTGGATGGCGACCAGTTCGCCCGCATCTTTCGTAAGCGGGCCAGCATCGACTCCAGACACAGATCCGGCCGTCCTTACAACACCGAGGCATTCCACTGGGGAAGCCTGACCACCGGCCATTGGCTGACGTCGGTATGGATCCTGCTGGCTCCTTTCGCTTTCGCCAACGTGGCGGGCTGGATGGCGTTGCGAAGGTCGGCATTCCATCGCTCGACCATCCGCCTCGCCGGCCTTGCACTGACCTGTCTCGGGGTAACCCAGATGGGCTACCTTCTCGTCGCCGTGCCGCTGCTCTACGCATCCGCAAACGGATGGGGTGATCGGGCTTTCGCCATCGTGCGGGGCGTGACCGCACTGGGATATGTTCTCTCCTTCGGCGCAGTTGTACTCCGCCTCTCGACCCAGTCGCACTTCGACCCTCTCAGCTACCGGAGGAGGTTCGAGCTGCTGTTCTCCACCAGAGTCGCAGCGATGAAGCCCGACGGCGCAGATGACGATGCCCGTCTATGGGACGACCCGGCGACATCGCAGGTCACCGAGCCGGCGATGTGGAGGGCACACCCGATCGTCCACCGGTTGAGACGGGTCCATTATGCGGCCGGGCAATTCGTCGTGTGTCTCATCCTCTCCGGAATCGCCGATTCGGACCCGATGAGGTGGGCCGCGGTAGGAGGACTCGGGTTGACCGCTCTCCTCCTCGTCCTCACGGCCACAGCAGCAACCAACCGCCTCGTCCTCATGGCGACGGCATGGATGACCACCGCTGCACTCGGCGTGGCGCTGGCTGCGGTCGCTATGTTCGCGCTTTCCGATGTAGCCCCCGACATCGACGCGGTGCACCGTTCCACACTTCACGTCGCCATCGCTCTCGGTATCACCGCAGCGTTGACCATCTTCACCGGGATCCCGGGCATTGGGTCGCTCACAATCGCGACATTCCTCGGTGGCGCCTTTGGCGTCGGCGCCGGCCTGGTAGCCGAGGACCTGCTTTCGGTGGGCGACAACCTGGTTACCAATGGTGGTGCCTGGGTTCTCCCGGCGTCACTGGTCTTCGTGCTCCTGGTCACTCTCGTCGCGGTTGCTCTCACCTTCACCGGCCCACCCGGGTTTGACGGAGGTGGACCGGTCGGCATCCTCCTCACCCGCATCACCCGCAGGTCGAAAGTGCTGCTCACCGCAGCGGCGGCCTTCGGGCTCCTCGCCGGAACAATTGCGGTAGTGCAGGCGTGCCTTCTCGCTTCGGGCATGTGCCAGCCCGATGCCCTTACCGAATTTGCGGGTGCAGATCTTGCTGTGATCGGACTCCTGGTCTTGATCCTGGTATTGCTGGCAATAAGAGTCTTCAGGTTCAAACCCTTTGCTGCGGGTTTCCTGGCTCTTCTCGCAGTGACCATCACATGGGTGGGAGTGTCCGACCCTCAGATCGGCTCGATTGCCCCATTTGATTATCTGCGTGCCCTTCCCCTCTCCAGAACTCTCATTTTCGTCGCTCCGACATACGCCATCGGACGCAGCGTGCTCGGTGCCTATCGCCAGGGAGCTTCGAGTCGCAAGGTCGGAGTCATCTGGGATGTGGCATCCTTCTGGCCCCGTTGGTTCCACCCTTTGGCACCACCTGCGTACGGACCGAAGGTGGTCACCGAGTTGAGAGGACACATCGAATCGGGTGGCGTGGAAGTTCTCGCGGCTCACTCCCAGGGATCGGTCATCGCCGCGATTGCCACCCACCAGGCTTCACTTGCCGGCAAAGGGATGCCTTCAGGGCTGATCACCTACGGCAGCCCGATAGGTCTCCTCTACCTCCGGCTTTTTCCCGACTCGGGCATCGACCGCCTGATCGAAACCCTTCCCTCCACGATGCGGCGGGGATGGACGAATCTGTGGCGCGTCGACGACCCAATCGGTGGCGAGCCGATCGGGGGTGCCGTCAACTCGGTACTGGACGAAAGAGGCTCGGGCCACTCCGGCTACGAGCTGGGCGGAACATTCCGGGAGGCGAGAGATCGATCCGCGAACTGAACTCGATTCGAATCTTGCCCGACGCTCCACTGTTCCGTCATCCGCCTCGCTAAAAAGCGCGTCTAGCCGCAGGCAGGGTCGCCGGGATTGGCCCCGAGCGACTGTCCGATCTGGTCGATGACCCTTCGGAAACTCTCGGCATCGCCCTCGTCGACAGAGCCCAGCAAGTGCTCTTTGATCACCGCTGAGTGGACTGGTTCGGCTTCGGCCAGCTTGTCCCTTCCGGAGTCAGTGAGCGCGGCATAACTGCCCCGCCTGTCGGTCGGGCAGGAGCGACGTTCCACCCAATCCTGACTCTCCAAACGACTGATGGCATGTGAGATGCGGCTCCGCGAGAACACTGCGGAGTCGGCAAGCTCACTCATGCGGAGCCCGTCCTCGCCTGCATCGCGAAGGCGAGCGAGCAGGGTGTAGTCGGGAAGGGAAAGACCGACAGAGCTATCGAGACGACGGTCCAGCTCTTCGAATAACAGCCTGGCAGCTATCAAATACGATCGCCATGTTTCCTCGTCGGCGCGGGTGAGGGTTGTAGGGGTTCGAATGGACATATCTCCAGCTTAATCGGGCCTTGTTGAGAATTGAATAGTTGACAGCTCAACATTGTAGGTGGTATGCGGCTCACCTCGAGGAGCTCAAGCCTCCTGTGTACCGCCCCAAGGGCGTGGAGGATGTCTCCGACGCTCTCGACGCGTTCATGGAGGAATGGGCCGACAACGACGAGGAGGAGCTGAGGGACGCGCTGGAAAATCTGGGCGAGGCGATCCAAGAGCTTCCCGTTACGGGACACACCAATCATCTGATCTGATGGATCACTTTGGCGAGCTTGCGGAGCTGATGGGGTTCGAAGTCAGGTCGGGATCTGACGGGGACGACGACTGAGGCTATAGATCGTGCGACGCGGTCCGGATTGGAGCCATTCCACCCCGGCGCCGACCTCGATCGACCTCGGCGACGAGCCCGCCCTCAGGTTCCTGACCTAACCCGAAGCCTGCTAAACACAGGCAGGATGGCCGGTTCCAACTACACGTTGCTCATTTCATGTCCCGATCGCCCTGGCCTGGTAGCCGCGGTCGCGGCCTTCCTCGTGGAGAGGGATGCGAACATCGTTCACGCCGATCAGCACGTCGATCGGCAGGAAAACCTGTTCCTGCAACGAATCGAGTTCACCCTGCCCCGCCTGGACAGCGAGAAGCTCAGAGAAGAGTTCACAATCTTCTCCCTCGGGTTCGACATGACCTGGTCGCTGCGCACGCCGGACCGGCCGAGGCGGGTTGCCGTCCTGACCTCGACAGAAAGCCATTGCCTCTCGGACCTTCTCAGCAGGTGGGATATCGGCGAAATGGATCCCGCCGAGCTCGCCTTCGTCGCCTCGAACCATCCCGACCACGCCGACCTGGTGCATCATCACGGTGTCCCGTTCCACCACATCCCGGTCAACCCGGAAAACCGGGAGTCACACGGCGAGGCAATACGCCAGCTCTGCGCCGACAACGAGGTCGATCTCCTCATCCTGGCGCGGTACATGCAGATAATCGGCGAAGCGATGGTCAACGAATACCGAAACCGGATCGTCAACATCCACCACTCATTTCTGCCGGCTTTTGCGGGGGCCCGGCCCTACCACCAGGCCCATGCGCGGGGAGTGAAGCTGATCGGCGCTACCGCCCACTACGTCACCTCCGAACTCGACGAAGGCCCCATCATCGCCCAGGACGTCCTCCGGGTCAGCCACCGCGACGGCATTGAAGAGCTGCGCCAGAAGGGACGCGATCTGGAGAAGGTCGTCCTGGCAAGGGCAGTTCGCCTCCACCTGAATGATCGAATCCTCGCCTACGGAAACCGGACCGCAGTCTTCGATTGACCCGGCGGACGGTCCACGTGGCCCGCGAGAACTCAAGCCGTGCCGCGAAGACACCGATAGCAAGCAGTGCCCGCGCTAGTGGTGCGTCGCACCACTGCTGCAATGCCTTCAGCCCCGCCAACGTCACCCCACGAAGGATGCCCGACCGACTCAAGTGCTTGATGTTCCGACCGATTGACTGATAGATGGTTACCCTCTACGGCGGACCTCCGTATGTCCCATGACAACAACCTGAAGTCAGCGTGCAAGGGGCCACTAACGCGCCAGTTCCAGCCGGAGCCCGTTTCCGCTCCTGCTGCTCGGAAATTCGTGCTCGAGGCGGGCTGGAGCCAAGACCACGAGGAGAACATGCGCCTCGCCACAGTGGTCTCCGAAGTGGTTACCAACGCCATACTTCACGCACGTACCGCTTTCTGTGTATCGGTGACCGTGGAGGAGTCAGCGATTCGGGTCGACGTACGCGACGAGAGCGCCGACATCCCGATTCTCAAGCTTTACGACCCCACAGCCGCGACTGGCCGCGGGCTCCAAATCATCAATGCCATGGCAGACCGGTGGGGAGTCACGATGCAACCTAGTGGCAAGACCGTCTGGTTCGAGCTGGAAAGGGCGAGCATAGTTTGAACGGGGAGATGGTTGAGGTTCATCTGATAGGGGTCCCGGTAGATACCTGGATGAGAGCGTCCGCCCATCAAGAGGCTCTACAGCGCGAATTCGAAATCCTGGCCTCCAGGGAGCCCGGGCACCAACTCCCTCGTGCGTTGATTGCGCTCATCGAAGACCTGAGAACCCGATTTCATCACCAACGCGACCAGAGCCAGAAGCCCTTACTGGCTGCCGCCGAGAAGGGCGAGGCGTCGGTCGACGTCACGATTGAATTGCCAGCGGAGGCCGCCGCGTCGTTGCGTGAGCTGAGCGTGATGTTGGACGCTGCTGATGAGTTTTGTCGGGAGGGTGGCCGGCTCTTGACGCAGGTGACCCGCCCGAATTGCTCGGGTTCAGGCGCAGGTTTCTAGGGGAGATCTTGAGCCAGCTGGAAGGCAAGCGCCCTCGCCCTTGGCCGGCGATCGAGAAGGCCACAGGCGAGACCGACGAAGCAGCAGGCGAAGCCATGCACTCGTCGGACGGGGCGGGGGATGTGGAGGGCACCCGGATCGAATTCAACGAAGATCTCGACCTCGCCACGGCGGGAATTCTGCACGAGCAGATAATCACGGCTCGCAGCACACACGCCGGGTCGCGCCCGATCGTCGTTGATCTCAGCCAGGTTGGTTTCATGGACTCCGTTGGAATCAGTCTTCTGGTGTCTGCATACAGGAGGGCCACCGAAGAAGGAACCCGCATCCGACTCATCCTCCCTTCTCGACTACGCAAGCTTTTCGAGATCAGCGGGCTGATCGAGGTGTTGAAACCGGAGTTTGTCTCCGAACAAGAAGCAACCGCTCAATAGCTCTGGGTTTCCGGACCTGGTTTGTCGCGCCGACCGTCAGATAGGAGCGGATCCATCGAAAACCACTCCGCCGAGCGGGAATCGGCGCCCAGCCCGGACGCACCAACCCGGGCAGGCCCTAACGAGCTGTCTACAAGGGCAGGTCAAGGGGGTTTTGCTGAAGGGCGTCTCGAACGTTGCGACTGTGACTTCGGCCTGGATGTCGGTCTCGAAGTTCTCGGTGGCCGATTTGATGATGGTTGTCTTCACGCTCTCGGATCCTTCGAGTTTCGAAGGCTCGGCCACGGGGTAAGCCACTCTGGTACGTCCGACTCATAAGGAGAAGAATCATGTCCGAAGTAGTTGGCTTGTTCACGAGCCGTGCAAGCGCAGAAGAAGCGATCCGCGAGCTCCATGACCTCGGCTACACGAATGAGAGCATCGGTTACCTAGACCGTCACCGTGACGAGACAGGAGAGGTGATCGTGGATCCCGATTATCACGTTGACGGCTCGACCGATGATGCAGCCGAGGAGGCCGGCAAGGGAGCAGCCGGAGGTGCCGTCGGTGGAGCAGCCACCGGGGCTGGGGCGGCGTTGCTCGCGTCTGCTGGTTTGCTCGTTGTTCCGGGGATTGGACCACTCCTTGCGGCCGGGACCGTGGCGGCCACTCTCGGTGCCGCAGCGGTTGGAGCAGCAGGGGGTGCTGTCCTCGGTGGAGCGGTTGGAGCCGTTGCCGGCGCAATGGACGACGACGACCATGACGAGACAACCTCGTACTATCGCCGCGGCCTCGACCATGGCGATGCCATGGTCACCGTCGAGGTGACGGACGGTCGGGAGTCAGAAGTCGGCGACGTCATGCGACGCGCCGGTGCCGACCGGGTCGACACCCATGGCGAAGAAGGTTGGGTCCTCTAACTCGTCCATAAAGTGCCGATGAGGGAGCCCCGGAGTAATCCGGGGCTCCTGTCGTAGAGTCCCCCGCTGATGCTCCCGGGGGTTATGGCTCGGCGGCCTGGGATGGAGCAGCCGCTGTCGGCAGGTTCCAGCACCAACCACGACTGGGCGACCCGCTGCATCCACGTGCCTGACACCGAGACCACCTGGCCCCCGAAGTACAGCCGGAAATTGTGGACCGAAAAGGCGGAGAACGTTCGCCGTAGGAGTGCTCCTGGGGAAGTCACTCCTCGGCCGTGATCCGCTCGATCAGCTCCGCCGCCTTAGCCAGCACGAGTTGCTCCTCGTCTGACAACGAATCGATCAGCAACGCCAGAAAAGCTGTCCGCTCCTGCTTCCGCCGTTCGAGCAGAGCCGAAGCGGCCGGGGTGATCGCGACAATCACCGATCTCCGGTCTTCAGGATCATTGCTTCTCACGATGAGCCCTTTGTCGATGAGGCGGGAGACGATTCCCGTGGCGGAAGGGCGAGAGATCGCCTCGACGTTGGCCAGCCGGCTCATCGACATTGGCCCGCGGCGGTCGAGAGACGAGAGAATTGCGGACTGTGAAGGGGTGAGGCCGCCCAGAGACTGTTGTCGGAGTCGTCGAGCCAGCCTTCCCACCGCCACCCGCAGCCGCTCCGCAAGAGAAGCACTAGTTAGCATGCCTAACTAATTTACCACCTCACTGCTATTCCCTGAGTCTCGCTTCTGCCCCTGCGCCGAGTTCCTCGATCATGGGGTGGTGGGTCAGGTCTGCTGAGACTCGGCCACTCGTCCGGTCGCGGAATCGGGAGCGGTCGCTGTCGGCCAGTCCAGGCGAGCCGCACGATGAGCAGGAGCAGCAAGGTCTCGACTACCGAGCCGAACCAGTAGTAGGCCCACGTCTCGCCCACCAAACCCCCGATCGTGACGAGCACGAACAGAGAGGCGACGACGACGTTGGCCCAGCGGGTCGCAGGTGCCGTTGCCAGCAGGGACAGACATACCATCAGACTCGGAATCGTCATGAGGGCCATGGCTCGACACCGAATTCGAATTTGGCCTCGACCTGATCCTCGACGGCCTCGAGAAACTTCGCGCTGATACGGCGGCTTTCGCCTTGGTGGTCCTCCAGCAGAGACGCTGCCCACGTAGCCGAGAGCCTGGTCGGCTGGCTACGAGTCGTCCCTATCAAGTCGCTTCGGCAACCAGAGCTCGATGTCGCGATCCAGGGCGTCGCGGGTGTGGGTGTGTCGCGTGTCAAGATTCTTGAGACAGGTCAAAGTTGGGTTCTGACCTGAAGGAGAATCATGGCGAAACCCCCGTTGAAGTCGGTGGAGGATAAGACGCGGATCGTGATGGCGGTTCTGCGTGAGGAGATCAGTATCGCTGAGGCTGCCCGCCGGGAGGGTGTGTCCCAGACATCGATCGGCAAGTGGCGTGACCAGTTCCTTGAGGGTGGGCAGGCGGCGATCGCCGCGGGCGGTCGGGTGGGCCCGTCGAGCCGGGAGGAGCATCTCGAGGCTGAGATCGAGACGTTGACATCAGCGCTGGGCGAAGCTCACATGGAGCTGCGTCTGTGGCGTAAAGGGGGGGCTCTCTACCCGGCTTCGCAGAGCTCGAAGAGGCACGGGTCGAGGCGGGTATGACTGTCACCCGGTTCTGTGAACGGCTCGGTATCCCCCGTCCAACCTGGTATCGGTGGCGGGCTGCTTACAGTTCGACGAAGGGTCCGTGGCCGACCCCGGCCCAGGATGGGATCGAGGCCGACGCCAAGAGCCTTGCCTCGTCTTGGGATGGGTGGGGGCATCGCAAGCTGGCCGAGTTGAAACGGGTTGGGATCGACGATGTCGAAGCCGGCCCCGTGTCGGATTCGACCATGTACCGGGTGTTGGCCCGTAACGGCCTGTCGTTACCGGCCAACCACACCAGTGAGGTCCGCCAGCTCGCCGGAGTCCGCCGGGAGGCGTTCATCACGCCACCGGCCCGCCGTAACCGGTTGTGGCAGGCCGACTTCTCCGAGTTCGAGACCCTGGCGGCGGGCACCTGGAACCTGGGTGGGGTGGTCGACTACTGGGCCAAGGTCAACCTGGGCTGTGCTGTCACCGTCACCAAGACCACTCGGGACGCCATTGGGTTCTTCGAAGCCGCCCTCACCGAAGTCGAAGTGCTGCTCGCCATGTCCTGGGTGGAGGACCTGACCGATCCGGTCACCGGTGAGATCGGCACCCTGCGGATCGTCACTGACAACGGATCGTGTTTCAAGAGCGGCGGCTTCGCCGCCTGGGTGGCATCGAAACGACACATCGCCCACATCCGAACCCGGAAGAAGGCGCCGTGGACCAACGGTGTGATCGAACGGTTCTTCGGAGCGGTCAAATACGAGCGGCTCTACCGTTACGACATCGGCGACGGCGTCGCCCTCGCCCACCACATCGACGAATACCGGACCATCTACAACTCGATCCGACCCCACGAAGCAATCGGCATGACACGCCCCCTGGAACGCTACCGGCAGACCCCCCGACCAAACATTCCCGACCCGAAATCTGTCTCAGATACTTGACACGGGACATGTGCGGCACAGTAGCCCGTGTGGGGTGCGGAACATGGCTCCGCGCTCACAGTGGGCGCACATGAAGCTCATCGACATCGTCGTCGCGGGAAGTGGGACGTCACCGGACGAGCGCGCTCCCAGGAGCACCAGCAAACCAGCTGCGGCCACGGCAAGTCCGAAAATCATGTACTGAGTGTCGTCTCGGCCGGTTAACGGGAGGATCTGAATCCCCTTCACCTCGGTCTCGAGCGAAGTCGTGGTCACATCGGACCCCGACACCAGCACAGTCGTTGACGAGCTACCCGTGGTAATGGGTTCACTGCTGGCAGTAGTAGTAGTGGTTTGCCCCGTGGTCGTGGTCGTGGTCGTCGAGGTGGCAGCGACGGATGTGCATTTGAATCCGACCGTGAGACCAGCTGAGAAGACCCCATCGGGTCCCATCAGAAGTGATATAACGATGTTAGGGCCGAGGACGACGACGTCGTTAGCGGTGACCGTGCCTCCTGGCTCGCCCTCGACATCGGGGATCAGCACGCCGGAAACCATCAGGTCATTGTCAGGGTGCACCGAGCTCTGATTCTCCGACATCGCCGTTATCTCACAAGTAGCCCCGACAAGATCAGTCGGCGTGGGTAACTGCACGAGGACTATCTCGGAACCCTCTGGGCCTCTGACGACGGTGCTCACTGGAATGATAATCTCGAAGTCTCCGCCGTCCTCGGCGCTCCCTGCCGCCCCGAGGGTCGGCACCAGTGTGAACAGGAGGAAAAGTACCGTTGCCAAGCCGAGAAAGCGACGCGAAGCAGCCGTTAAGACGGACATTCGCACTCCGGTCGGTGCTGCATTGTTCCTGGCCTCCCAGCCCTTTGTCCCCATGGCGATCCGCACACGTACCCACACACCCAGCCACCCAGATAGTAACGCGCTCGACTGAGGGCTGCAGCGGAGGCTGCTTGTAGTTGCCCCCACGACATTGCACCAACCCCCGACGGGATTACCCTCAACCCGACGCCGGATGACCGACTTCGAGAGGAGTTGTCAACCGCGTTCTCAACCCATCCCGCCCTCGTAGCTCAGGGGATAGAGCACGGGTTTCCTAAACCCGGTGTCGCAGGTTCGAATCCTGCCGAGGGCGCGGTGTGATGTCGCTTGACATCGGAAACCCTTGAACCTGCGGGTTCAGGGGTTTTGTTCGTTTTGGGGTTGGTAGTCGCGGCTGGTGTCGAGGGTGAGTTGGCGGAGGAGTCCGCCTGTGTTGGTTGCGGTGATTCGGATGTCGAGGCCGGCCATGAGCATGAGGACTCGTATCGGCCTATGAACAATCGTGCGAAGCGGCCCGAACGGTCGCGTCACTGATCCGCTCCGGTCTCGCCTCGGGCGATTTGGAGGTTCTCGCTTCAGCCGAGGACCGATGTCTGGATCAAATGGAGGATGCACTGGGTGGCCTTCCCGCTAGCAAGAGGATCTAATTGATCGGATGGAACCTGCTTACGGGCATCTCTACGACAAGGACAGCTACGATCTCTAGTTCTTGAAGAGGTTGTCCTTGAGCGTGTCGAAAAGGGGAGGCTCAGGCGAGTATTCCAGGGGGTGGCGATGGTAAAATTTGGAGGAGGCTGCTGACGGATTCGAAAGCTATCGCTCGTTCGCCAGGACACAGGATCGTCGATTGTCATCACCATCTGTGGGACATGGAAAGGCACCACTACGAGTGGCTTGAGGCCGACCCGATTTTCGACACCTTCATCGGCGACTACTCGCCGATGTGCCGAAACTACGTGATCCAGGACTACCTGGCGGAGGCGACACTTGCCGGTGTCACCAAGTCAGTGCACGTTCAGTGCGAATTCGATCCGTCGAACC
This sequence comes from Acidimicrobiia bacterium, assembly GCA_050329555.1. GTDB lineage: Bacteria > Actinomycetota > Acidimicrobiia > Spongiisociales > ZC4RG35 > MA-ANB-1. The sequence continues at coordinate 24,044 of JBHJOQ010000016.1, forward strand.
CCGTTGGTGAGACCGAGTGGCTGCAAGACATCGCTGACCAACATGGCTTTCCCCAAGGAATCGTCGGCTTCGCCAACCTCGCGATGAAGGATGTCGGCGATATCCTCGAGGGTCATGCAAGCTTCGCCAACTTCAGAGGAATCCGGCAGAACCTCAACTGGGACGAACACGACGCTAGGCGTTCGTTTGCGGATCGCGGGGACTATCTCGCCGACTCCAGTTGGCAGAAAGGTTTCTCGTTGCTGGAGCGATTCGATATGTCCTTCGATCTCCAGATCCTGCCTCATCAAATGCGGCAAGCCGCAAGCCTCGTTGCTCGCCACCCGCAGACACCGGTAATCTTGAATCACGCCGGGCTGCCCCTCGACCGCACGCCGGAGGCGATGACTCAATGGCGCGAGGGCATGAAGCTTTTGGCCTCACTGCCGAACATGAGTGTCAAGCTCTCTGGATTCGCCATGATGGACCAAGGCTGGACGATAGAGCGCATTCGCCCCGTCGTCATGCAATCGATCGAGTTGTTTGGAGTGGAACGGTGCATGTTCGCTAGCAATTTCCCGGTCGATGGCCTCTACGCCGACTACGACGCGTTGTTCGGGGCATACAGGGAAATCGTAGCCGCCTTCACGACGGTCGAACGATCCTCCTTGTTCGCTGACAATGCCGACCGCATATATCGCCTTGGATCCGGTTGACAACTGATAGCCACCATCCGTAGCATTGGTGATCCTCAGATCCAAATACGAATCGGTTAATGCTGCGATCCACCGAAACGACGGGATGGCGACGAGCGGGCTCAAGAACAAGCTTCAGGAGGGCCAGACAACGCTGGGCGCTTGGTGCACGCTAACCGACTCATTCGCTGCCGAAGTAGTGGGCATCCTCGAGGTCGACTACGTGGTCATAGACATACAGCTTGGAGTGGCGTCCTATTCAGACCTGATCGCCATCCTGCAAGGCATCGAAACCGGCGGTGCAACCCCCCTTCTCCGGATTCCCATTGGCGACTTCGGCCAGAAAAGGGATAATATCGCGGGAGTTCACGCCTTCTCCGGCAGAGCGGCCCGGCGGGCGACTGAGCGAGGATTCTCGATGGTCACGGTGGGGAGTGACTCAACCTGGCTCCGCGCTGGATACTCCCGAGAGCTTGGGATCGCTCGCGGTCAAAATCCGGTCGATGTGGTCGGGTTCTATTAGGAGGGGTCGATGGAGGGAGGGCCACTGGTCCCGCTGAAGCTTGGGATCTGCCTTTGGAGTCAGGCCGCCGAATGGTCGGACTTGCTCAACACGGCACGCCTCGTGGATCGTCTCGGGTATGATCACATCTGGACCTGGGATCACCTCCTGTCGATCTACGGAGAACCGGACCAACCCGTCTTCGAAGCGTGGTCGGTGCTCGCAGCTGTAGCCGCATCAACCGAGCACGTTCAAATCGGACCCCTGGTCAGTGCCAATACGTTCCGCTCACCGGCACTCCTGGCGAAGATAGCCACGACAATCGACCACATCAGCGGCGGCAGAGCCGTTCTCGGAATCGGGGGGGGATGGTTCGAACGAGAGCACCTCGCCAACGCCATCGATTATGGACGGGGTTTTGGCGACCGCTTGGACCGCATGGACGAAGCCGTGCGCCTCATCAGGTCGTTGTTCCTCGGCAAACGGGTCACATCGGACGGTCCTCATTACCCGGTGCAGGATCTGCGACATGAGCCTCGACCGGTACGTGGCGACATACCAATCCTCGTCGGAGGCCGGGGGAAGTCGAAAACGCTCCGCACCGTTGCCCGATATGCTCAGATATGGAACGCCTATGGAACGCCTGAGGAGCTCGTGCAATATGACGCGATTCTTCGGACGCATTGCGGTGAAGTCGGGCGCGAACACACCGAGATCGAACGGTCAGTCCAGGCCAAAGTCATCATCAGAGACACAGCAGAAGCAGCCGAGGCTGCCTTCGTTAATCTGTTGACGATGAACAAGACCGCCTGGGCGGGAAAGGGACGCGGTGCCGAGCCGGACATGTTGGATCGCTACGTCTTTCCCGACCCGGACTCCGCCATCTGGCTGGGCAGTCCCCGTGAGATTGCGGAGCGGATCAAGGGCTACCTGGAGATAGGCTTCGGCACAGTGATCGCTGAGATCCCGGCCCCTTATGACCGAGAGACTATCGAACGCCTCATAGGCGAGGTCGCTCCGATGGTGCGCGACCCCGCGTTTTGCTCTCGCCCCAAGGAGTGGGGATGACCGCACGTTCGCGGCAGAAGATCTTCGAGGAGATGAGCCAAGGCATCCTGGCCGTGATGGAAGGTCGCCGCCCGGAATCGGTAGCCAACCCTGAAATCTACGAGTCGCCCGATGATTGGCCGGTGATCCGTTGAATCGTCTCGAAGGCAGAAGCACGGTCGTCACCGGAGCCGGCAGAGGTTTGGGCGCCGCGATGGCAGAGCTGTTTGCCGTCGAGGGAGCCCGGGTGGTGGTTGCCGATGTCGATTTCGTGAGTGCGCAGGCGACAGCGGAGAGGATCAACTCCGCGGGTGGAGAGGCGATTTCGGTATCGGCTGACATCACGGATGCGGAGGACGTGGAGGCCATAATGGGGGCGGCGGCGGACCATTTCGGGAGAATCGACGTGCTGGTCAACAACGCCGGGATAGCCAGCGCCGGCAGTGTGACCGAGGTGTCGGAAGAGGAATGGGATCGGGTGATGGCGGTGAACGTGAAAGGGGCCTACCTATGCTCTCGTTTTGCCATTCCCTACATGGAGCAGAGCGGGTCTGGTTCGATCGTTTGCATCTCCTCCGCCTCCGGTGTCATCGGCCAACGGGGCCAGGTCGCCTATAACGTGTCCAAGCACGCCTTGATCGGTATGGTCCGATGTCTCGCACTCGACCATGCGTCGGCTGGGATCCGCGTCAACGCAGTGTGCCCGGGAGTGATGAACACACCCATGCTCGATGCACTCAGCGAAGACCAGGTGGCCCAGCTCCAGGCCATGCATCCCTTGGGTCGGCTGGCAGAACCCGCAGAAGTCGCGCTCCTCGTCCTCCACCTTGCCAGCGACGAGTCGGCGTTCACGACTGGCGGGGTCTTCCTGGTCGACGGTGGTCTCACCGCGATGTGAGCCTTGATCAGGTGGAACTCGTATACCTTGACCTTGCCGGCGCGCCAGGTTGACAGCCGCGTGACCCCCCGGATACCATCGCGCCACCAACGATACGATGCTTCATATATGAGGCAACAAGGAGGACAGATCGATGAGGGTCAAGACGTTCGATCATGTGGCAGTGACGGTGAGCAACACCGAACGAGCCCTGGAATTCTACGTTGGCCAGCTGGGACTACGTCAGGTTGAGGTGCATCAACTCGAGGGAGCCAGCGTCGATGAGGCCAACGGCCTGCAGGGTGCCCGGGCCCAATCTACGAGATTGCAGGCACCGGATAGTCCCGACATCCTGATCGACCTGCTCGAGTACTTCGAGCCTGAGGCCACGGCTCACGTGACTCCCATGGGGTCAGTGGGATCATGCCATTTCGCCATTGTGGTCGACGACCTGCCCGGAGCGGTGGAAGAGCTCAGATCCAAAGGGGTCCCTTTCATCTCCGATCCGGTCAACTTCAAGTTGACCGAAGGGTCTGTCAGCGTCTGTTTCTGTCGAGACCCAGACGGCAATTACGTGGAGTTGATGGAGGAATACGAGCACTGACCGCCATGACATCAGATCCGAAGGCCCTGGTCCGTCGTCTCTACCAGGAGTTCTGGAACGAAGGTCAGGAAGGTGTCGTCGATGAGATCGTGGCCGCGAACTTCGTGGACCATCACGTGCCCCCCGACGTCCCGCCTGGGCCCGACGGGGTAAAACAATTCGCCGCCAACACCAAGCGCGGGTTCCCCGACTTCCTCATTCAGATCCACCAACTGGTCGCCGAGGGTGACAAAGTGGCTTGTCACATTGAGTTCTCCGGGACCCACACCGGCGAGTTCAACGGAATCCCTCCGACCGGGAGGAGAACCGGAGCTCAGGCAATCAGCATGTTCCGCGTCGAGAGCGGCCGCCTCGCAGAAGCGTGGGAGTTCGCAGATGTCCCCGCCTTCCTCGAACCGCTGGGAATCGTCCTGGGCCCGGTCCAGAGCTGAGCTAACCCGCCCACTCGGTGCCATATCGCTCCAAGTAGCTAGCGGCGCCTTCCTCTAGCTGCCTTCCCGATGGCTGCCACGCGGTGATCCCACCATCAACCATCAGAGTGGCCCCGGTGATGTAGGAAGCTTCGTCGCTCGCCAGGAAAAGGATCGCGTTCGCCACTTCGTCGGTCGTCCCGAACCGGGCGAAGGCCGTTGCGGCTGCATACGGCGCGACGTTGGCCGGGGGGGTGGCCGCCATCATCGCGGTGCCCTGCATACCCGTCGGGCAGACGGCGTTGGACCGGATCCCCCACTCACGGCAGTCGAGGGCAATACAGCGCGCCAACCCGATCACACCGTGTTTGGAGGCATTGTAGTCGGCTTGATTCTCGGTGGCCAAGACCCCTGAGACCGAGGAGACGAACACGATGCTGCCACCCGCCTCCTGTAGCCGCATCCGTCGTATCGCTGCCTGTGAGCAAAGCAGGGGGCCTTTGAGATTCACTCGCATCGTCATATCCCAAACGTCCTCAGCGATATCGACTACGTTCGCCCCAGAGCCAAAGACGGCCGCGTTGTTCACGAGTAAGTCGAGCGAGCCGAAGCTATCGACCGCATCTTGCACCATCGACTGCGCATCGGCTGACATGGTCACGTCCATCGGATGGGCCAACGCCTCTCCTCCATCGTGGACTATCTCTTCAGCGACGCCGCGGGCCGCGTCAGCGTCGAGATCGGCAACGACCACCTTGGCGCCCTCCTGCGCAAAACGCCTGGCTACAGTTCGGCCAAGACCTCGGCCCGCTCCGGTTATGGCCGCAACCTTGTTCTCCAGTCGTAGTACCACAGTGTCACTCCTTTCGATCCGCCGCGGCGAAAAAGACTTTGGCCGCGTTTCCTTCAGTTATCTGCTCGATCTGATCGGGTGCGAGACCCCAGTGCCCCGACCTGACCAGGCCGAGATCACGGGCATAGTCCGAGGCGTCACCACCAACCGGGAAGTTGGAGCCCCACAAGATGCGGTCCGCGGTGAACGCTTCGACCACGTCCCGCACGAAGCGAGACAATCGATGGTGCGGATAGGCGCAGAACATCGCCTGGCCTGAGAGCGTGACCATCACATTGGGTAGCTGGCTGAGCTCCAACAGACCCCTTCCGTCGACCAGCTGGTCCTCAGCGACACTCGGGCAACCAAGGTGTGTGATAACAAGGGGCCGCTCGGGCACAGATGCGGCCAGTTCGCTGATCTCATCATGGACCAGTGTGACTCCATCTGGGGTATAAAGTAGGGGTACCAACCCCATCGAGGCTGCCGCAAGGCCCATCGTTGGGTTCGACACCATCATGTCTGCCGTCAACCGCAGACCGCAGAAAGCCGGCGAACCCACCAGCACGGATAAACGCGCTTCCCAGTCGTGATCTTCCGGATCGATCAGAGCCACTGCGGTGAACCTGCCCGGATGGAGAACAACCACCTTCTCGAGATAGCCGTTGTCGTATTCGCCTAGATGCTGAACTAGGACGGCCCTCGCGACGTTGGAAGCCTCCATTGTGGCGAGCACCGACTCCACCGGCTGGTATTTGGAGAGGCCACAGTGAACGTATGCATCGATCATGTCTACCGCTCCGGGATCGAAGCGAGTACGTCGAGAAGCCGGTACGCCGGCATGACGTTGTCGATGTCGAAAGAGCACGGATCGCCGGTGACAAGAGCGCGAAGTATCTCGGCGTCTTGCGCCTCGAGGTCCCGAATCGAGTGCTGAGGGACAATCTCTCGCCCTTCTTCATCCAGCAGCGCTCCATTGCGGAATATGACCGAGTCTCGACGCCCGATGAAGCGCAACTCCCAGAGCAACCGATCGCTGTTGTAGGTCAGGCCATGAGAGACAACCACGTCGTCGCCGCATGAGAAACCAAGACTCAGGTCCATGACCATTGGCAGATCGTCATGCGACCGGCCTTTGTGGAGCGTCAGCCGCAAGGCGTTTTCGGCCCCAAGCACCCAAAGACTGGAGTCGATTTGGTGACAGGCGTGGTGCCACAGAATGTCGTCGGCCCAACTGCGAGGCCCGACCCATCCTTGGTTCTGGCGCCGCGGCACAGCGAAGAACCCCAGGATCTGTGAGACTTCGAGTTCGCCCGTCTCCACCCTTCGCTTGACCTCTCTGATCGCTGGAAACGATCGCATCGTGTGGCAAACGAAGAGCTGGCGATGTGTCTCTTTCGACAGCTTCTGCAGGTCTTCAACATCGGCGAGTGTCAGGCTTGCCGGGATCTCGAGGACAACGTCTTTACCCGCTCGCAAAGCCATGGAGGCCTGTTCGGAGTGAACGGTGTTAGGAGAGGCGATGATTACGAGGGACACTCGGGGATCCCCGAAAGCCTCTTCGGGGCGAGTCGACCATCGCTCGAATCCCCAAACCCCCGCGAAGTCGGCCGCCGCCTCCGCTCGCCTCGATACCACCCACGGTCGGTCTTCCACACCGATGGAGTCCAATGCGATCATGTGATCGGCAGCGATGGCTCCGGTGCCGACTACGCAAATGCCCGATACCGCGGTCACCGGGTGATCTCAGCTGGTGGCTTCGTCGGCAGGCATGCCCGAGTCCGCCACCACATCAGCGAGCTCACCTGCGGTCAGCTCTCCCCGCTGAACGATCCGACGCAAGGTTCCGCGATCCATGACCGCGATACGATCCGCCACTGGGAGCACATGTTCCATATTGTGATCAATGTACAGAACACCCAGTCCCTGCTCTTTTGCGTGGTCGATGGCGCCGAACACCTTTCGGCGCTCTCTCACGGACAGTGCCGCCACGGGCTCATCCAGTAACAAGAGACGCGATTCGAAATAGATTGCCCTGCTGATCGCCAGCGATTGTCGTTCGCCACCTGAGAGCGTTCCGGCGTTCTGGAGCACGGAATCAACGGACCGAAGGCCGAGATGGCCGAGGCGCTCAGCACAGATCCGAGCCATCTTCTTGACTTGGAGGATTCGCACCCCAGCCAGATTCCGGTGCATCTCCTGTCCCAGGAAGAAATTCCGCCACAGGGCCATATCGTTGACGATTGCCAGATCCTGGTATACCGTCTCGACGCCAGCCGCCCGCGCCTGCCTCGGAGACTTGAAGTAGACCGGCTGACCCATCACTTTCATAGTGCCGCCCGTGGGAGTCACGTACCCACTGATGATCTTCACGACCGTAGACTTGCCGGCGCCATTGTCGCCCACCAATCCGACCACCTCCCCGGAATGGATGGCCAGGTTGAAATCGTGCACTGCTTCGGTCGACCCGTAGCGGCGCGACACGTTCTCGAGCTCGACAACCGGGGTTCGTTGTTCCAATGTCATCCGAAGATCGAGCTCCTTTGGCCCCCTCGCCTCTTCACCTCGACTTGGGCATTGAGGGCAGCGGCCACGACCAACAGCAGCCCAACCAGCCCGAGATAGAACTCGGACGGCACCTTGATGATTATCAGGCCGACCTTCAACGAACCAAGGATGATTGCGCCGAGCATGGACCCGATGATCGTCCCCTTGGTACCGAACAACGATGTGCCCCCGATGACCACTGCCACGATCGCCAGCAGGTTGAGGTCAGAGCCCGAAGCCACACTGGACGAGCCAAAGTCAGCAAACTGAAGAACGCCAGCCAAGCCCGCGAGGCTGGCCGTCAATACGAAATTGGAGATCTTCACCCGCCGGACCGGCACCCCCATCGCTCTGGCAACCCCACCGCCGAAGCTGCCTGAGGCAAAAGTCCAGTTTCCGAATCGGGTTCTCCGTAGCACAAACGCCAGGACAATCCCGGCTGCGAGCATCCAAATGAACGGAGCGGCCACCGCAGTTCCCGGCAGGTCCCCACCGAGGATGTTCTTGAAAGTCCCTTTCTCCTTGATCAGGTCTACAGGGAATCCGCCCAGGATGATCCGATTCCAAGTCGTCACAGCAAACAGCATCCCCAGGGTGACAATGAAGGAAGGCACACCGACATACACCGTGATTAGTCCGTTGAGCAGGCCGATGACCGCCACCACGAGTAGCCCGACCGCAAACCCGGTAAGGATGTCCCAACCCTGCTCCCTCATCAGCCAGCCCATCACGGCGGGCGCCAATGCGAACGTCGCCGAAACCGAGAGGTCGAACTCACCTGAGATCATCAGCATGGTGACTCCGAGCGACACCATGCCGACCGACGCGCTCAACGCGAACACCGAGCCCATGAGCTCTGAAGAAGTGAAGAAGCCGGTGTCGGACATGACCTCGAAGACGATCCACAGAAGAGTCAGTGCGACTGCCGGCGCGAACTCCCGATGGCCGAGCAGTCGACCGAATACGGCTGAAGGAAACAGGCCGGGGCCCCTTACTCCCGTTGTTGCATCAGACAGGTTCTTCCACCATTCGAGACTATGCGCCCACAACCGTGGGGTGTGCGCCCCTTCGGGCGCCCACCCCACCTGGCTTGAGCATTCTCAACCGGCAAAGCCGGCGTTGAACAGGTCTTCTACCTCGTCGACATTATCGGTGGTGATGATCAGTGTTCCCGGGTCAACGACCGGTGGGTCTATGAACCCATACTTTACCTTGATGTACACGGAGATAACTCCATAGTAGGTCTGGAGGAACGGCTGCTGAGTGAGACTCAGCTGGATCGTGCCGTCTTTGACTCCTTCGATCACCGTCTGGTCGAGATTCCACATCACCAAAGGAACATCGAGCCCGGCATCCGCTTTGGCTTGGGCAGCCGGCGTGCCGGAGGTGGTATCCCAGGTCACAATCCCTTGAGTGTCCGGGTTGGCGGCCAGATAGGTTTTGATGGCCTCGAAGTTCGGTGCCGGGTCGAGCCCGGGCAGGGGCACGAGGTCAAGATCGTCCTCGCTCCATCCGGCTGCCACAAATGCGTCAACGTAGGCGTTCTGGATTGCCAGGTGCTCCGCAGAATCAGGGAGGGAGTTGAACAGCACCAGCTTGTCGCCAGGGCTGACGAACTCGAGATACAAGGCCGCACTTCTGGTTGCCGCCGCACTCTTGTCCAAACCAACCGCCGTCCCGGAAAGCCGGCGGATTCTCTCGTCGGACGAGTCAGCCCCCTCGAAGTTGTTGTAGAACTGAACTTCGATTCCCTTATCGAGGGCGTCGATCACAGCCTCTTCGTATTCGGCAGTGCGGTAGTCCACGAGGATCGCATCTGGGTTCGCGGCGACGGCGGTCTTGATGAACTCATTCACATTCGCCAAGGCGAACTCCTCTGGCGCGATGTAGGTGACTTCGGCATCCACGAGAGCCTCTCCGGCCGCCAACGCACCGTTCTGGATCAGATCCCAGAACGGGTTGTTGAGCACTGATCCCACTACCCAGATTTCGATGGCCTCTGCCTGACCTCCACCACTTGTGGTCGTCTCGGTTCCGGGCTCCGTAGTATCCGTAGTGCAGCTTGCCGCTGCTAGCGCCAACACCAATACGAGAGCAGCCGGTATACGCCGACCCCTTCGTGTTGCTCCGCTCTTTCGATTAGCCATACTTCCTCCTCGCTACACAGCCAGCAGCGTGGTGTTCCATATATGGATCACTGTACTACTGATAATTGACGATGCTAGGACAGCTCCTCTACCATTGTCAACGGGAAACCAGACAGAGGTTTGCCTTAAAGCCCAGGCGAGGATTCAGCATCGCGGGAGATCATGCCAACGGAATACTCAGCGCCAGCCGCTGCATGTGCAGCCGATTTGCTCGAACTCCTTGCGCTTTCACCCGGACCCCTGACGCTGGCCGAGATCGCAAGACAACTGGACCGGACCAAGTCGCTCATGTTTCGGGTCGCCAAGGAATTGGAGACACGCGAATTCATACAGGAGACGTCCGAAGGCCGCCTCTGGTTGGGAACCGAGATACTCGAACTCGGTGGCTCCAACATATATCGCAATCCGAGTGCACCGACACCGCCTGGGGAGTCCTCCAAAAGCTCTCGAACGAGACCAGGGAAACCGTCAACATGGGAACCCTGCGAGGTGCAGAGGTGCTGTACCTCGAATAATGGGAAGCTGCCAACTCGATGGTGACAGTCTCGCACGTCGGCAAGCAGATACCCGCCAACTGCACCGCCATGGGCAAGGTGCTGCTCGCCCGTCTCGTCGACACTGAGATGGAAGCGCGTTTCGACGGGACGTATCCCACCCTGACTCCCGGGTCTCTGGGCTCTTACACCTCCCTCGTCGCCGACTTGGCCGAGATCAGGACGCGAGGGTTCGCACTCGACCTCGGCGAAACGCTCGTCCGCCGAGCATGTCTGGCGATATCGTTAGATTCATCGTTGGCCATTGCCCCCGACGGGGTGGATGTAGGTATCTCGATGGCCATGCATCGATACGAGCGAGACGGTGAGGAATTGCTTCGCTCGTTGATGAATGCCGGAAAGCGGCTCGACAATGAAGGGGAACAACGGATGGTCATGACAGGTAGCTCCTCAGAGGCACGACAGTGATGCGAGCCGACCAGGGCTTCTACAACCCGCTCTCAAGGGAGGTCCAAGAGGATCCCTACCCGTATTACCACCGGCTGTTGAGGGAGCAGCCGATCTATCACAACGAGGAGCTCGGTTTCTGGGCGCTCTCACGTTTCGCCGATGTCCAATCGGCACTGAAGGACTGGCACACTTTCTCAAGCTCGGAGGGCGTGAACCTCGAACCGGGCTTCACCGAGACAATCGGACCTGAGATGCTGAACATGGATCCGCCACGGCACGATCAGCTTCGTCGGCTAGTGGGCGGCTACTTCGCAAAGGCCAACATCGACACTCACGAACGGTTGATCCGACGGTATTCCGACGAGCTGGTTACCGAGCTCGTCGAGGCCGGCGGCGGCGACTTTGCTGCCGGATTCTCCCAACGCCTGCCCGTTTTGGTTATCTGCACACTCATGGGCATCCCACTCGAAGACGAGGCGATGGTGAGGCAATTGGCAGGCGAAATGCTCTCGATCCTCTCCGGAACCGACGAATTCCTGACCGAAGCCGCCGCCGCCGGCGACCGGCTACGGGACTACTTCGGCGGTTTGGTCGAGGATCGAAGGCGATCACCTCGAGACGATGTCATCTCGGCTCTGGCGAACGGATATGTAGATGGGCATCGGCTGCCAGATGATGAGACCTTTGGGATGTGCCTCATCATCTACTTGGCCGGCAACACGACAACGAGCGCCTTGATCTCCAATAGTCTCCTGGTGCTGGCCGAACACCCGGACCAACGTGGCCGTCTGGCGAACGACCTCGGTGCCATAGAAGGCGCCATCGAGGAGTTGCTCCGTTACGAATCCCCGGTCCAATGGACTTCGCGGGTGGCAACCACCGATGTTGAGATGCATGGCCAGATGATCCCGGCCGGTGATCGGGTGTTAGCCCTGATCGGCGCAGCACACCGGGACCCGTCGCAATGGGAACGCGCGGAAACGCTTGATGTCTTTCGACCGCGGCAACGTCATCTGGCGTTCGGTGACGGTGTCCACCGATGCATCGGAGCGCCATTGGCTCGCCTGGAAGGGCGCATCGCTCTTGAAACCGTCCTCGACCGCATCCCCGAGTACGAAATCTCGGGTGCGGTAGAGAGGTTGTACATCTCGACGGAGAGAGGGCTGGCCAGCCTACCGATCACGGTCTAGGTTGCGCGCCCCCGGTCCACGAGCTCTTACCGGTCGGCCTGCTGATCGGTCTCCAGATAGCCGATAACTTCGCCGACCTCGACCTCCGCATCGGGGCCGTGGACAACCTCGACGAGGGTGCCGCTGGCGACTGACTCCATCTCCAACTCGACTTTGTCCGTCTCGATCACGGCGATCGGCTGTCCACGGGTCACGCTGTCACCGACGGCTACCAACCAGGAGACGACATAGCCCGCGGTCATGTTGTAGCCCAGTTTGGGCATGAGGATTGGAGTCCGCATGCCTAGTGTCCCGTCCGGTTGGTTCGCTTGCTATTTCGACGAGCCATTTTCATTTCTGGCAAGGGCACAGGACGAAGTCGCACTGGGCCGTTCGGCGAGGACGAGGACGCTGCAGGGGTGAAAAAGGGGCGCTGAAATACACGCGTGATCAGCCCGACAGGACACTAGCTTGACACCGCGTCTCGGACCGCGGTGACGATCTTCTCGACGCTGGGGATCGTCTGGTCTTCGATCGGGGGACTGTGCGATATGAGCACTGACGGCATTGTTACCAACACGGGAGGTACCTTCCAGCGGTGACCACCGGTGGTGAGCCGGGATATCACCGAGGCGCCCCAGCCGCCGTCGTGGTACTGCTCCTCCACAACCACCAAACGGCCTGTCTTTTCAACACTTGCTCGAATGGTTTCTACATCCAGGGGTCGCACCCAGCGGATATCGATCACTTCGGCGAAGATCTGCTCGCCCTCGAGAAGCTCCGCCGCTTCAAGGCTTCGTTGAACCATCAGCAGCGAGCCCACGACAGTGACGTCGGAGCCTTCCCTTACCACTTCAGCTCGGCCAAGCTCGGGCAGTTCAGTGTCCCCACGATTCACAGGCCCTTTCATGGCGTGCAGGGCCTTGTGCTCGAAGACAATGACGGGGTTGTTGTGGCGGATCGCGGTCCGAAGCAAGCCATAGGCCGATTGTGGAGATCCCGCGACAGCGATCTGGAGCCCGAAGAACTGGAGCAGCCACGATTCGCCAGTACTTGAGGTTTGGGCGCCGAACCGACCCCCAGCTCCGCCACTGGCTCGAATCGTGATTGGCAGACTCACCTGACCTCCAGACATGAAGCGCCACTTGGGAAGCTGCATCGCGATGGCGTCGAAAGCGGTTGGGAGAAAGTCGCTGAACATAATCTCGACCACAGGCCTCATCCCGGTCAGACTCATTCCGAGGGCAGCACCGGTGAATCCGTTCTCGGAGATCGGAGTGTCGATCAATCGATCGCCCCCGTACTTCTCATAAAGGCCCTCACTCGTCTTGAATGGGCCGCCAGCTTTGGCGATGTCTTCGCCGAGGAGAACGACCGACGGGTCGCCCGCCAATTCGTCGTCGAGAGCAGTCCTTATCGCCTCGCGATATGTCATTTCTACCGTCGCGTCATTGGCCTGGACCATTCCTGCCTCAGTCTGCGAAGACATAGCTCTTCACCTGCTCGAAGGTAGGCCACGACGCTGTTTCGGCGAGCGCTGCGGCGTCGTCCACCTCCTTTTGAACCACCTCCAGAATCGCCTTCTGCGCTACGTCGCTGAGCACTCCCTCCTGGGCCAGATGGGAGCCAAGAATGATGATCGGATCTCGAGCCTTCCAGATCTCGAGCTCGCCCTCGGGTCTGTAGGCACCGGGATCGGTCCTGGAGTGCCCTCGATACCTGTAGGTCTTGGCCTCTATGAGCGTGGGCCCTTCTCCGGAAGCGGCTCTGAGTCTGGCGGACGCCACGGCGGCGTGGACTGCGAGCGCGTCCTGGCCATCAACGACTTCATGGGCCATGCCATATGCCTCGGCTCGATCGGCAATGTCACCAGCCAACGCAGTCACTGCCCTGTATGGCGTGTACTCACCATAGAGGTTGTTCTCGATCACGAACACAACCGGCGCTTTCCAGACCTGAGCCAGGTTGAGGCCCTCGTGGAACGCACCTATGTTGCATGCTCCGTCACCAAAGAAACAACCTGTGACGCGATCCTCGCCCTTGAGTCTGGCGCTCATGGCAGCTCCGACAGCTACTGGGATCCCGGCACCGATGATCGCCGGAGAACCCAACATTCCTCTTGAGAAGTCGGTGACATGGCTCGAGCCGCCCATACCCCGGCAGGCTCCGTTGTCACGACCCATGATTTCGGCGAAGAACGCAACGAGGTCCATCCCGCGTGCGAGCGCGTGATGATGCCCTCGATAGGTGCAGATGATCCAGTCGCTCGCGTTAAGAGCTCCCATCGCGCCAACGGACACGGCCTCATGGCCCTGGCACAGATGTACCGTCCCTGGCACCAGGCCCCCCATATAGATCTCCATGACCTTCTCTTCGGCCAAGCGGATCTCAACCATCTTCCTGTACCAGCTAATGAGGTCATCAGGTTGTGGGGTATTAACGCTTGCCACGTTGATGGACAATAGCCCCTCTCCGGTCCACAAGCAACCTAGCGCTCCATATATGAGAGACTGGCGGGTGAGGTCGTGCCAAGGTCCGCACCGCGATGCGGACTACGGCGAGGACACTGTTGATTTATTCGCTGCGTGGTGCTCGCGATCGCGAGCGCGATGTGGGAGAATGAGGGTATGCAGGGTTCTTCTTGTCCAGAGCGGGTGTTCTTGTCCAGAGCGGGTGCTTTTGGATGCGGCGGCGTTGTCCTTCATGTTCGGTCCTATCGCATCAGCTCGGCCGGAACGTGGTCCTGGGCAGGACGGTGAACGTCGTGGAGAACTCGGTCTGGTTACCGCAGTCGTCGGTCGCCTCATAGGTGATCGTGTAGACCCTCGCCTCGTCTCTGCCCGACCTCGCCCGGAACAGGAAGTTGGTGTCGTCGAGGACAACGATCTCGTTGGGGCGGACCCGTTCGCTGCCAATTACCGAAACGAGCTCGACCGTGTGCGGCGAGGCGTCGACCACATCGAGGGACACCGCCACCTGGACCATCCTCCCGGTCGCAACCGTCTCCGACGGGATTGCGGTAGCCGACGCCACCGGTGGATCCGTCTCACACTCACCGCCACTGCCCGGAATCCCGACCAGGACCGGGTCGTGGTCCGAAGTCCGGAACTCATCAGGTGTATACAGGATGTTGACATGGTTGGGTGTCTTGAAGTCGGTGTTGTAGTCGAGCACGCTCGGCTCGTCGGCGTTGATGTGGTACGGCGCCGCACCGGTCACCTTGCTGACCAGACTCGCCGATGCCATCGCGTAGTCGAGGTATCCCCACTGGCCGTCGAAGACGAAGGTGTAGGTGTCAACACCATCGAACATCCGGGCCAGGTCGACGTACCCGGCGTCGACCAGGACATCGATCGGGTCTTCCAGCGCGTAGGAGTTCAGGTCGCCGGTGATGATGGTGTCCGGATCGCCTGAACCGGTCGGGTCGGACGCTATCCAGTCGACGAGTGCCTCAGCGGCGCTGGTCCGAGCCGCGTTGTAACAGGCCTGGCCGTCGCCCTGGTCCATGTCCAGGCCGGTGGCATCGGTGCAGCTCTTCGACTTGAGGTGGTTGTTCACCACATTGAAGGTCTCACCGGAGCCGGTGAAGGTCTGGGCCAGCGCCGGGCGGCTCAGAGAATCGTCGAATCGGGCGTCGACCGACGAGTCGAGGATCGCGTAGTCTCCGACCGGAGTCACCTCACCGGGCTGGTAGATGAATCCGACCTTGATCACATCGTCACCGATCGTGCCGGTGTCGATGTAGTCATAGGTGCCGGCGCCGACCTCTGCATTCAAGGCCTCGACGATGTCAGCCATCGCCTCCACACCCTCGCTGTTCTCGACCTCGTTGATGCCGAGCACGTCCGGATCGATCTCGAGGATGGCCGCCACCAGTTTGTCGCGTTGGCGATCGAGCTCTTCGGCGGTGTCGGCGCCGCGGCACTGCTGAGGGAACCCCGCCGGCCCGCAGCTGAGACCACCGTCGTCGATGGTGACGAAGTAGTTGAGCACGTTGAAGCTGACCACCGTGATGTCACCACCGACCGCCGGCGCGGTTACCGGCCGCTCGTTCACAGCTTCGAATACCGGTACGACACCACCCGGCACGAGGCCCGAGTCGCTGAGGTCACCTACCACCCGGAGTCGATAGGCGTTGCCCGATGCGGCGTTGCCCGCCCAGGTGTAGGTCATCACTCCCACCGCGCCGGTGATGGTGTCACCGCCGCGCAGCGTGTTTTCTGCCGTCAGCTCGTTCCCTCCCCTCCCGAAGTGGATGGGATCGGGGTTCTGGTTGTTCAACTCGTCGTCGATGATCAGCCGGTTGAGATTGTTCTGAGCCTGGAGGGCGTTGGCCGGAGCTCCCGGTTCGACAACAGATGTCGGTTGGGCGAGACGGTCACCAGAGGAGACCACCACCTGGCCGAACCGACCCAACTGGAAGAACTCGGTCACATACAACGTCTGGGGGAAGGTGACCAGCATGCCCTCATATCGCTCGAGATCGTCAGCGCTGGAGAGGGGAAGGCTGGCCACGGCAGGCGTCACAGTGTGACCGGAGGAGATGACTTCTAGAGAGTCGGGGAAACCGATCTGGGTTTGTCCCTGGAATTCAGAGACGGTCCCCTGCACCCTTACCTTGTCGCCGAGGTTGACACCGTCGACATCTCCGTGGAAGACAAATATTCCCTCGGACGTGTTGGGGTCACCATCTTGATCCTCATCTTCCTCCTGAACGTAGAAGCCGCGCAGGTTGGGCGTCGGTCCCTCATAGTCACCGACGACGATTCCCTCGATCATGACAATCTGGCCGACCAGGGGACTAGTCTCCCCAGAGCCCTGAATCGTGCTGATCAGGGTGATCCCGACCTCACCCTCGACGGTCACATTCTGGGTGCAGGTACCGCTTTGCGGTTCAGTGTCGTTGTTCGAGGCGGTGACAGTCACGGTGTATGAGCCGACCGGTACGTCGGCATCGACGACCAAATCAGCCGTCGCAGTGCCGCCATCGGCTCCTGCGGGCACGAGGTTCTCTACGGTGATGGAACCGGTGGCGGGGGCCGGGACGGCCGAAGCCGAGATGTCGACGACCACACCATCGGCGTCACTCGCCGACAGCGCCGCCGTTGCAGAAACACCCTCATCGGTGACGATCGGAGCGTCGCAGACAGCTACCACCGGAGCGTTTCCATCGCCGTTGCAGTCGGCGGTGTGAGCACCCAGCTCGGTGAACGTATTCACCGGCAAGACATCCCATTCCAGCGAGGCATCGAAGGCATCAGTGACGATGGTGTCGCCCTGGCAGACTGTCGACTTCCTCACAAGGGTGTCGTCCTGGCCCCCTCCCGGCCATTCCGTACCGGGATCCACACCAACCTGGCCGAACGAGTCGACTACGCCGGAGGCGCCCTGAAGCACCAGGGCATCATCCCCGTTGAAATTGATAACTGCGCTCGAGACCAGGTCGGTCACGGCGAGAATCGCCGCATCAGCACTGCCATGGGAGACGACGAAAACGTCGCCATGGTTGAGAGTCCCGGAAAGCGCGACCGACTGGCTGACAGTCGCCGAGCCGTTGCTGTACAACTCGAGAGTGTAGGAGGACAGGTCAATACTGCTGCCGGTCCCGTTGTAGATCTCGATCGACTTGTTGAAGCTCGTGCCCTCGATGTACTCCGAGATGATCAGATCGGGCGTCGCCGCTGACAAAGGCGTTGCCGGTACTGCCACGAGTGTCGTGACCAGCATGGCAAGGGCCAAAGATAGCGGAGTGAAACGCCCGTTCCTCGATGATGTGCCAGTCACTTGGATTTGCCCTCTCTCCGGTCCGGCCAATTTGGCCCAGCCCTATTCCCTGGTCGCCGATTGCCGCGTCCTGCCCCGGACGATGCAGCCGGATATACAACCCATTGGTCACTTACCGTAGCAATCGCACACAGCGCCTGTCACGGAACCATGTCAGCACCACCGTCGCAGCCGCGCCCAACAGGAACGTCCGAACCGGGCGGTTAAAACTGCCACACCGGCGACGAATGCGGGCCGTCGATGTCGGGTCAGTCTGCTCCACAGGGTTAGAGTGCCCTGCAATGCAGGCCCCGCCACCACTGACCATCCTGGCCGTGGACGCCCCCAGCCAATTCGCTCCCCTCACCGAACATCAGGTCCTCGTATTCCTCGTGCAGATCGTGTTGCTGGTCGGTATGGCGCGCTTTCTCGGCGGCGTGATGAAACGGCTCAACCAGCCACCCGTGGTAGGTGAACTGCTGGCGGGTGTTGTGCTCGGACCCTCGCTATTCGGGGTGGTGGCCTCGCGCGCTCACGCATGGGTCTTCATCGACCAGCCGATTGTGAACTCGGCCACTTTCGGGCTGGCGTGGCTGGGAGTCATTTTCCTGCTCGTGGTGATGGGATACGAGACCGACCTGGCCATCATCGCCCGCTTCAGGAGAGTCGCGCTCGCAGTGGCGGCCGGGTCGCTCGTGGCGCCGATGGTCGCAACCGGTGCGCTGGGCCTCTTGCTCGCCGGGGACTTCTCCGGTTTCGCCGCTCCCCCGGCCTGGGTGTTCGCCAGCTTCTTCGCCCTTGCCCTCTCGGTATCGGCACTCCCCGTGGTCGGAAAAATCCTGTCCGACCTGGGCTTTCTCCGGCGCAATTTCGGACAAGTCACGCTGGCGGCTGCCATGGCCAAAGATGCCGTGGGATGGCTGATCCTGGCAGTGCTTTCCGGAATAGCCCTCGAAGGTGTCCAGATCGACAGGATCGCAATATCGTTTGGCGGCCTGGCTCTATTTGTTCTGTTCGTTTTCACCCTCGGCCGTTGGCTACTGGATTGGCTGTTCAAGCTGGTGTTGGCACGGGGTTCTGATGTGGTCGCGGGATTCTCCATCGCCCTGCTCGCCGCTCTTGTCGGTGGAGCCATCACCCAGGCGCTTCGAGTCGAGGCCATCCTCGGGGCGTATCTGGTCGGCCTCACGCTGTCACGGGTGCGCCATCAGTTACCGCAGGTGAGGGACCGGTTTGAGATGATCACCGCCTCGTTCTTCGCTCCGGTCTTCTTCGCCGTAAGTGGCCTCAGAGTCGATCTCACCGCCCTTGCCGACCCCGAGATCGCGCTTTGGACAGTCGGTGCCATCGCACTCGCAGTCGCTTCCAAGATCGGCGGAACGGTGCTGAGCGGGAGGTTGGCGGGAGTCAGCGTCCGGGAGGGCATTGCACTCGGCGCGGGTCTAAGTCCCCTCGGAGTAATGGGCGTGGTGGTAGCCATCGTCGGACTCAACGTCGGGATCATCGACGGGGTCGCGTTTACGATTTTGGTCCTTGCTGCGGTGGTCACATCTTTGATGGCGCCGGTTCTGCTCCGGTGGGCGGTCAGCCGATGGGAACCGCCGGCAGAGGAGGCCGACCGGCTGGACCGGGAATCACTCCTCGGCACAGCCGAGATCCTGGGCACAACCCGGATCCTGCTGCCGTCAAGGGGTGGGATGAACAGCATCTACGCGGCGCGGCTCATCGCATCGGTATTCGACGACGCCGAGGTGACAGTGCTCGCCATCGACGTCCCTCGCCAGCGGGGACCGAGGAGCTGGATCCGGCGCTCGGACGGTTCGGCCTCTGACCCCCAACCGGTAGTGGACGCCCTCGGAGAGACCCCGGCACGAATCGTGAAACGCGTCGGTACCGACCCGGCCGGGATCATCACCGAGGAGAGCAGGCTCGGATACGACATGCTGGTTATGGGTGCGTCCCGCAACGACGTCACGTCGACCATCGTCTCCAACGTGGTGGAGCGCGTGCTTCGTGACACCAATATTCGCACCGCCATCGTTCAATTCCCCGACAGCGATTCGGTCCCCGAATCCCTTCCGAGGAATGTGCTGGTACCGGTGACCGCAACCAGGTCCAGCCGGGCCGCTGAGGAGCTCGGGTATTCGATAGCGAGGGTCTCGGGCGGGAAGGCTTTGGCCTTGCATGTGATCAATCGTCCAGACGGGGAAGGTGTCTACCTCCCGGGCGGCGGGATCGAAGAAGCAAAGCGAACGGCCGAAGAGATGCTCGATGAAGCGCGAGACTTCGGTCAGCGACTGGAAGTAAGGGTGGAAACGCACGTGCGTGTGGCCCCGAACGCAGAACAGGAGATCCTCGACTTCGCCGAGAGTCAGGACGTAGACCTCCTCATCCTCGGCACATCGAACCGCCCGGTCACCAACCGGCCCTTCTTCGGTCATCGGATCAGCTACATGGCGGAAAATTCGACGTTGCCCATTGTCATTCTCGCCCTGCCGGCTCACCTGAGCTCTAACTGACGCTGCCGCCCGGTAGGCCGGCCCGCTGCACCGGATCCTCTCGATCCGGGTATCTTCACCCGTACATGACCGACTTCCACTACGAACCGCTCACCTTCCTGGATTCGTCATTCCTGGCGCTGGAGACCAGGTCACTTCATATGCATGTGGCCGGCATCGCGCTTTTCGAAGCCGAGCCGCTGAGCAACGAGAGTGGCGGAGTCGAGATCGATCGGATCCGACAGCACATCAACTCCAAACTCCAGTACATCCCCCGCTACCGCCAGCGTCTCGAATGGGTCCCCTACGACCGCCGGCCGGTCTGGGTAGACGACGCCGCCTTCAGCTTCGACTACCACGTCCGTCACACCTCACTCCCCCGGCCCGGGACCGAACAGCAGCTCAAGGCGCTCGCCGGGAGGATCATGTCTACCTCGTTGAACAGGGACAAGCCGCTCTGGGAGTTATGGGTAGTCGAAGGCCTGGAGAGCAACAGGTTCGCTCTCATCGCCAAGATCCACCACTGCATGATCGACGGGCTCTCCGGGGTCGATCTCACCACGATTCTGCTCAACGTCATACCTGAGTCCGAGATCGAGCAGGCCCCGGAATGGGAGCCCCGGCCGGCGCCCGCCCCGAGCCAGCTCGCCGTCGCCGAAGCAGCCCGGGCGACACGCAAGCTCATCGACCGGCTCGGCAACATCTCCGACGCCATCAAAGACACCAAGGACATCTCCGACCGAGCTCTGGACAAGTCGGCCGCCGCCGTCAGCTCCCTGCGGTCGGGCTGGCTCACGGCAGCAGACCGGACTCCGCTCAACCCTGACATCGGGCCCAACCGGAGGTTCGACTGGACCGACATGCCACTTGCGGATGTCAAAGAGATCAAGAACTCGCTCGGGGGGTCGCTCAACGACGTCGTCGTGGCAATTACCGCCGGCGCAGTTCGCAGCTTCCTCGTCGAGGAGCGGGGTTTCGACGTCAGCCGATCACAGTTCCGGGCGATGATCCCGGTGTCGACCCGGGCGTCCAATCAGCGGGGCGCCCTGGGCAACCAGGTGGCGATGTGGCTGCTCGAGCTCCCCATCGGAGAGCCAGACCCATCACGGCGGCTCGAGTTGATCCGAGAGCGCACGGCCGAACTGAGAAAGACCAATCAGGCGCTCGGGGCATCGACCCTGGTCGAGGTGAGCTCGGGCACACCTACCACCCTGCTCTCGATGGCGAACCGTATCGCCGGGCCCAGGATGAGGCCGTTCAACATGACCATCACCAACATCCCTGGCCCGCAGTTCCCGATGTACCTGCTCGAATCTCGGATGATCGCCAACTATCCCCTGGTCCCGCTGTGGGCCCAGCACGGTGTCGGGGTCGCGCTCTTCTCATACGATGGGAATCTGCTGTGGGGAGTCCACGCCGACTACGACGCCCTGCCCGACTCGGATCGTTTCGTGGCTGCCTTGCAAGCTTCTTTCGAGGAGTTGAAAGCCCTAACCCCGGCAACCAGATAGGGAGTCCGTTGGATAATGCCGTTGTCCAGATTGGCGGCCAGGCGCGCCAATCGCAAGGCCGAGGTTTCGCCACTCCTCGGTCCGGAATGGCGGGGCCGAGAACGCAGCGAGTGGTGATGCCTGGTCGTCAAGATGGATGACATGCATTGTTCAACGGGCTCCCAGGTGCCGGGCGGCATCTAACCTGCCCCGATGGTCATCCCCCATCAAGCGTCAGGGAGCCCGCGCCGCACACTCGTTGCTGCGCTGGTAGGCGCCGTTGCGATCTCGTTCTCTGCGATCTACTTCGCCCTTTCCGATGTCGAGCCAATAACCGGGACGATCTTCCGCACTGCCTATGCAATTCCCGTGCTTTTCGTCATCTGGTGGGTAGGCCGCGGCGCCGACCATCGAACGACCCGGAGGCGGTGGCTTGCCTTCGGGGCAGGACTGATGTTGGGCGTCGACATCGTCCTCTGGCATGAGGCGATCGACTTCATCGGCGCCGGTCTGGCCACCCTCATTGCCAACTCCCAGGTCATCTGGGTCACCTTCGGCGCATGGATAATCCACAAGGAGCGGCCGAGCAGCCGTGTCCTGGCCACGGTCCCCGTGGTTCTCTTCGGTGTGGCGCTCGTGAGCGGGCTCGGACAGGATGACGCATTCGGAGTGAACCCGGTGCTGGGAGCGGTCCTGGCTCTGATTGCCGCGTTCTTCTATTCGGCTTTCCTGCTCGGCTTCAGGGCTTCGAACGAGAGTTTTGCCCCTCCCGCCGGGCCTCTGCTCGAGGCCACCCTCGGTGCGCTGGCGTCGGCGGCCATTCTCGGCCTGGTACTCGACGGTGGGCTCGACCTGCAGATCACATTCCCGGCGCACGCCTGGTTGTTGGCACTCGCGCTCACCGCCCAGGTGTTCGGATGGCTCCTCATCGGCCATGCGCTGCCCCGGCTCCCGGCGGTCGAGATTGCCACCATCATCCTCCTCCAGCCGGTCCTGACGATGGTCTGGGGAGCAATCATCTTCTCGGAGAGCCCTTCGCTACTGCAAATGACCGGCGCAGCGATTGTTCTCGGTGGCGTGGGGTTCGTCGCCTACATCAGAGGTCGGGCCGGATCGCATGACCCGGCGGTTGTCTGACCACGGCCCGCCTCACCCACCGAGTACCAGCACCAGCAGGACTCCGGTAGGCCCGGCGACCACCGACACCCCGACCCTGTCGAACTGGGGCGCGGAGAGAAGGCCGAGTGATCCGGGGTCGGCGAACAGGGCATCGATTCCTGCCCGGGTGGTCGTCGCCAGGGCGAGCGCCTCGCCGTCTATCTCGAGCAGAATCCCCGCCATCGCGATGTCGTTGCTGACCGAGTCACCGATCGGGGTGTCACGGCTGATACGACCCGCCGTATACATGGTGACTGCCCGGCTCTCCGCAACCGCGCTCAGGGGCTGGGCTGCCAGGAGGGCGCCAACCGAGTTGGCGACCCGCATCTCGTTCACTCTGTCCGTGACGAGGTCGACATCGCCGCGCACCTGGCGCAACTCGTCGGCTGGTGCGGGCGGGATCTCAAGCACCTCGTCCCCCTGGGGCACGGCGCGGCCCGATCCGAACAGGTCCTGCATTACCGCCAGGGAGGCGAGTATCCCGTCGTCGCCAAGAGCCTCGAACAACCGCTGGGGAACTGCGTTGTCTCCGGCTATCGCCTGCACAACAGTGGATCCCTCCACCTGCTCTTCCCATGAATCGGGCAACGGGAGGACACCGCCAACGTTGATGATCACCAGAATCAGTGCGACACCCCAGAGTGCCGCCACGGCAGAGCCCCCGATCCGGTTGGCCAGGTTCAGCCCGGGAAGTCTCATCACCCGGGAGAGGAAATGGGCGCCGATGCCCATCGCCACCCCGAACAGGACGAAGAGGAGGATACCTGACCCGATGCGGGCCACTTCGGAAGACACGCCGAACTGGTCACTGATGAAGTCGCCCAGCGGCCGACCCAGGGTGAAGGCGACCCAGATGCCGAGAACCAGGCCCACCAGGTCGAGTGCCTCACGGACGAAACCACGGACCCAGCCGCGCACAGCGAGACCGGCAAGCCCGGCACCGAGGACAAAATCAAGCATCGTTCCTACTTGCTAACCCGGACCCGGCCACCACCCGGGGATTTCGACCCGATTATCCAAACCGTTCTGTGTCGATTTCGGTTCGCAGACCGACACATTCTCGACACAGAAAGAGCGTGACCCGGCAGCCCAACCGTTCTGTGTCGATTTCGGTTCGCATACCGACACATTCGCGACACAGAACGGTTTGGGGCGAGGTCCGCTCGTTCGGCGTCAGCTAAACCCCGACGTCTCGGCGGTTGAACGCAAAAGCAGCGCCGGCGATAAGCACCGCAGCAACACCGCCCAGCAAGAGCGTGTTGAGCGGGTCGATTCCGTCACGTAATGTGCTGGTGCCGTCGGCCCAATGGAACGGCGACAGGTTCTGCAGCCATGCCAGTGCACCGACCTGGGGGGCGAGGCCGTTGGCCAGGTAAGCAATGACGACGACCGCGGCGCTGACACTTATCGCAAGCCCCCGCCTCCCGGTGATGCCGCCGACCAGAATCGCCAGCGAGCCGAAGAGCAGGCCCATGAGGGCGAGGTCGAGCGACGCTGCCGCGATGTGTGTGAACGCGATGTCCAGTTCGATCGGTCCCCTGATCATTAGGATGGCTACCAGCACAACGGCGCCCGCCATGACCGTGGCCACGGCCAGCGCGATTGCCTTCTGCACCACAACCGTGGTTCGGGTCACCGGGTGGGCGATCAGCATTTCCAGGCTGCCGTCCTCTTCGCTACCGGCAATCGCCCGGGTGCCTAGTCCAATTGACATGATGATGGCAAGCACCGGCCCGAGAATCCCGAATACCGTGGCACCGAGGTATCCGTGCGGGGTCGAGATGTCGCCCCAACCCATGGCGTCGGCGAGCGCAGGCGGCAGACTTTCGATCAGCTCGGCGTACTCGGGTGTCGCCGCAAAGGGGTAGAACCCGCCGTACACCAGAGATACCGCGGCGAACCCGATAGCCCACCCGAGCAGGGAGCGCCTCTGGTCCCAGAGGGTCTTTGTCCAAATGTCACCGAGCATCATCTCTCGTCTCCGGTGTAGTAGTGGAAGAACACCGCCTCGAGATCTGGTTCCTCGGAGATGAAATCGATCACACGATGGCGGGCCACCGCCTTGATCAACTGGTCCGCCTCCCCCGTGAGTCGGCATCTCATCACGTTGCCGTCGACGTCGACATCGCCCACCGAGTCCAGGCCGGCAAATTCACCGACGGCGACTTCGGAGTCGAAAACGATCTGGACATACCTCATCGCCCTGGTCCGCAACTCGTCGACGTCGTCGATCGCGATGAGACGGCCTTTCCTGATGACTCCGGCGCGATCGGCGCCTTGCTGAACTTCGCTGAGGATGTGCGACGACATGAACACAGTCTGACCTTCCTCCTTTGCCTCGGCGACCATCCCCAGGAATTCCCGGGCCATGATCGGGTCGAGGCCGCTGGTTGGCTCGTCGAGGATCAGCAGCTCGGGAGTGTGCATGAACGCCTGGACCAGGCCCACTTTCTGCCGGTTGCCCTTGGAGAGGCTGCCGATCTTGCTGGCCAGGTCCAATTCGAGCCGCTCGGCGAGCGAGACGATGTGCGCCGGAGGCACCCCACCGCGGAGGTTGGCCAGATAAGTGAGGAACTCACGCGGAGATTGGCGGCCGTCAGTGGCGAAGTCGCCGGGCAGGTAGCCCACCCTGCGCCGCATCTGGACACCCTCTGCCTGCGGATCGAGGCCGAGAACGCTGGCGTTGCCGGAGTCCGGGCGCAGGACGTCGAGCAGTAGCCTGATCGCCGTGGTCTTACCCGCCCCGTTCGGCCCGAGAAACCCGAACACCTCCCCCGACCTGACTTCGAGGTCGAGATTGTCGAGGGCCAGGGTATCCCCGTAGCTCTTGGTAAGCCCTCGGGTAACGATGGCTTCATCCATCTGAACTCTCCTTTCTTGTGTTTTCGATTGCGAGATCCAACGCCTCCCTCATGGCATCAGCCTGACCGGGGGCGAACATGGCTCCGGAGAAGATTTCGAGAGTCGCCCGCGAGATCGCCATGATCCCTTCGGCGCTCAAGGGGTCGACGTCGAGATAACGGTGCAGGTGGTTCTGAAGTACCAGCGAACCCATCTGCATCGAGAGCATCACCGCCGCCCGTGTCCTCACATCAGGCCCGGCGACCATGGCTCCGTGCTCCTCGGCGAGTTCGGTCAACCGCACCGACTCATCGACGAGCTCATCAAATAGCGAGGCAGCATCATTGCTCCCGGTTGCCAACGCCCACCCGAGATACCGCATCAGAGGCTCGGCGATCTGAAAGCCCCCGGCCATGACGGACGGGTCGGCGAGACTGTCCGACTCGATCGCCTCCCCCTTCACCGTGCGAATCCGATCGACGACATAGGCGTCACATGCCTTGCGCAGACCCTCTTTGGTTCCATAGTGGTGGACGACGAGAGCGGGTGAGACGCCGGCGTCCTCGGCAATGGCACGCATAGTCGTCCCCTCGAACCCGTCACGAGGGAACCGGGCCAGGGCCGCAGCACGGATCCGCGCCTCCGCGGTGAGATCGACATCGACTGAACGCATGTTCAGGATGCTAAACGTACGTTCAGCCTCTGTCCCTCTCTTCCGTGTCGATCTGGGACACGACGCCCTCACGCCGATCGACACAGAAAGATTCGGCGTGCGGCGTCCCTTCCTTCTGTGTCGATTTGTAACACCACGTCCTGATGCGGATCGACACAGAACGGTTTGGGGGCGCCTACCCTGTTGTGGAGAGTCTGATCCGCATCCGTTTGTTGGCTTTGCCTTTGGATTCGGTTTTGACCACCTCGACATGTCCGACCTCGAGAGTCGATGCCACGTGGGTGCCTCCGTCGGCCTGGCGGTCGAGCCCGACGATGTCGATAACCCTGATCTCCTCGACCCACTCGGGAATCAGATTGACCTTGGTCCGGATCAGGTCGGGGTCCTTCAACGCCTCCTGGCGGGCCATGTACAGGATCTCCGTCGGGTAGCCCTTGGTCAGCTCAGCATTGAGCATCTCCTCCACCTGGCGCCCGAACTCCATCGAGATCCCGTCTAACTCGAAGTCCATTCGCGCCTCGCCATCGGGAGTCATGTTGCCGCCGGTGACCTTGGCGTCGAAGTCCCTGAAGACAAGCCCGGACAGGGCATGCAACGCGGTGTGCACCTTCATCGTGCGATAGCGCCGGCTCCAATCGATGGCTCCCTCGATCGGGGTCCCCGGGTCGGGAAGGACCGCACCCTCAGCAACCAGATGAAAGGGCTTTCCATTACGGCGGATGGTGTCGACAACGTCGACCGACCCCCCATCCCAGGCGATGGTGCCGACGTCACCCGGCTGACCGCCACCGCGGGCGTAGAAGACCGTCCTATCCAGAAATAGCCCGTCTTCGACTATCTCAAGAACATGACCTTCGGCGACGCGTGCATACGAATCGTCAGCTGCAACTTCTTCAATGGGTTCGTCGGCTGCCATGCCCTCAGGCTACCGGGATGTCTCGGGGCCGGGGACGAAGGGGTCGCCGTGGCCGGGAACGATCAGCGTCGCCACCTCGAGCACCCGCTCCCTGCCCCGGTGCAGCCCGTCGAGGTCGGTGGCAAGCGGATCGTCATAAGGGGCGGTCTGGTACCACCAGAGATGGGTGAAGGCGATGGTCTGAACTCCGTCGCGCACGACTGTGGTGATGTCTTGGGGGGTATGGCCCGGGGTCTCCCAGAGAGTGACTCCCTCCGCCACCTCGAAACCATCCGCCGGGCGGGCGGTCCACACATCGTCTTTATAGATCGCCCAGTGGTCGTGGACCCGGGCGTTGGGGAAGAGAGCGATGTTGATGGTGTGGTCGGGGTGGTGATGGGAGAGGACGACATCGGAAACCTCTTCGGGGTCGTGACCAAGGCTCCGGATCGGCTCGAGAATGACGCCGGTGGAACTGACCATCCCCGGGTCGATGACGACGAGTTGGTCTCCGGAAACCACGAGCGAGACCGTCGAAGCAACCCGGTCCCCGCCGTACCCGGCACTGAGCAGATGAAATGAAGCCATGAGAAGATCCTACGACTAACGGAGGGGGGTGACTGCGACGGATCGTGTGGTCTCCAACTCGAGGATCGAGCTGACCGCCCCGGTATCGGTGTCGAGAACCAGGACGCCACGGAAGGTGCTGACCAAAACGAAACGACCATCCGACGACCACGATATCGAGTCACTACCTGCCCGAATCGGGAACGTTGCCGTCTCGATCCTGTTACCGAGTTCGGCAATGACAAGTCCGTCGAAGCCGGTCAATGCGACCCTATCCCCGTCCGGCGAGAACTCTGCGCCGATGACAACCGATGGTTCGGCTGTCCGGATTTCCCGCCGTGTCTCCAGGTCGGTGGTAACAACGAGAGACCCCGCTAGAACGTCAGTCACAAGCAAGAGGCCGCTTAGGTGTGAGGTCACGACGCGCCCGGCAATCGAGCCGGCGAGTTCGCCATGAGGGTCGAGGATGTGGTCATCGCCTCCTGGGTTGCCGACGGCGAACCCCCAGTCACCAAACGCTACGAGATGGTCGCCAAAGCCGACCGCCCTGACTGCCAGCTCCCCGGGCCCGAGGTCCTCACTCACCCAGAGCTGGAGCTCGCCGTCTTCAAAGGTCGACCAGGCGAGATCGGCCGGGTCGGAGTCGTGCCAGGCGAAGCCGGTCACGCCGCTGGCCACAGCCCCAAACGTGTTAGGTCGCCCGCTCCTGAGAATGAGGCCGGCGGGTGAAGAGGTTGTCGCCGCCAGGAACTGGCCCGAAGCGTCGAAGTGGGCGGTGCCGGAAAGGTCGATATCACCCAACGGGATCGACCGGTAGAAAGGCTCGCCCTGATGCGGCCAGGTCAACACCTCCAGCGCTCGTCCCTCTCCCGGCGACACCAGGACATTGAGGCCATCCGGAAATCCGGGGATCGCCGCCCCCACGCCCAGGGCCGGTGCCGCCGTGGTTGGCGTTGGGTCTCCCCCCGCCACTGGTTCGGTGCCGGTCGAATTGCTGAAGAGGAGTGAGAGAGCGAAGCCGAGCCCGAGGCCGATCAGGAGCCATAGCGCCTTGCCCCCGCCCACCCCGACGGGAGATCGTGCGGGATGGTCGGCGCCGCCCAACTCGACCTGGATCGCGTCGTCAGGCATAGCGACAGGCTGAATGCGGGAACCAGATCATGGGCGGGCCTGACGGGACATGACGTCAAGGTAGCCTGGGATCCCGATATTGAGTTGCGCTAGGCACAGGTACGACACCTTCGCTGTCGACACCGGCCCGCCGGGATGCGGTCGGCCCGGGACCAATCGGAACCATCGAGCCTGCTGCCGCAGCCATCATCGGCATTTTCCCCGTACATCGCCTCAAACCCGCCGGCAGGCACCAGATACCTCTCATGCCAGATCCCGAGTTCTCCGCTGTCCCGGATGAGACGGTTGAACTCGCGCCAGTGGGCGAGGATTGCCCCGCCCCAGCGTGAAGCGCAAAAACCTGGCCATGAAAGTGCTAGAAGCGACCAATGAGTCTATTGTTTGCCTATAAGGCACGACTCAGGTCGTGTCTTACCAACAAACGGAGGAAAACAAATGAAGAATAAGAGGAGCTTGCGCTTCCTCGCTGTTCTCGGAGTCTTCTCACTCGTTG
>JBHJOQ010000055.1:0-3398 GCA_050329555.1 Acidimicrobiia bacterium
CTCGAAATCGACCGGATCTTCAACGAGGCGGAGTTTCCCGACGGATTGTTCCATACCCTGGTCCTTCCTTCGTCGCGGGTCGATGAGGTCCTGGAACATCCCGGTGTCGTGGCGGCGACCCTGACCGGTTCTGACCCGGCCGGGCGCGCAGTCGCCCAGAAGGCAGGGAGCCTCCTCAAGAAGACAGTTCTCGAGCTGGGTGGGTCTGATCCCTACCTGGTCTTTGCTGATGCGGACCTGGGCAAGGCAGCGGCAACGTGCGCCTCGTCACGTCTCATCAACGGCGGCCAATCGTGTATTGCTGCAAAGCGGTTCATCGTCGAATCGTCGGTCGTGGAAGAGTTCACAGATCTGCTGGCCAGCGAGATGGCAAAAGCGGTGGTTGGAGACCCGCGCGACGACGAGACCACTCTCGGCCCTATGGCCCGGGTCGATCTCCGCGACGAACTCCACGAGCAGGTGGTCAGCAGCGTTTTGGCGGGTGCTCGGCTTGTGGTCGGTGGCAAGAAGCCGGAGGGCCCCGGAGCGTTCTATCCGCCGACGCTGCTCGCCGACGTCCGCGACGGCATGGCCGTCTACCGCGAAGAGACTTTCGGGCCGGTGGCAGCGGTCATCGCCGCCGAAGGGGTTGACGACGCGGTGGCCATCGCCAACGACTCCGAATTCGGTTTGGGGGCAGCAATCTTCACTTCCGACGTTGAGGGAGGCGAGCAGATCGCAAGGGATCGCTTGGAGGCGGGTGCCTGCTTCGTCAACGCTTTCGTAGCCTCCGATCCGAGGCTTCCCTTCGGAGGGATCAAGATGTCGGGCTACGGGCGAGAGCTAGCCGATCTGGGGATGAAGGAGTTTCTCAACGCCAAGACCGTTGTTGTGGGGTGAGAATTGGCCCGCAACCGACGTAGGGTGGGGACATGACCACGGCAGACGCCCTCATCCTCTTCGGCATCACCGGAGATCTCGCCCGGAGACATCTCTTCTCTGCCCTGTACGAACTGACTGCGACCGACAAGCTCGATATCCCAATCATCGGGGTGGCCTCAAGTCCATTGAACGTGGAGGAGCTGGTCAAGCGGGCAAGGAAAGCTCTCGAGGATTCCGGAGATGAGATCGACGATGAGGTGTTCGAACGGATGGCCTCCAACTTTGCCTACGTTTCTGGCGACTACCGCGACGGCGCCACTTTTGAGCGGATCGCTGAAGAGCTTGGAGGCGCCAAATGCACCGTTGCCTATCTGGCGATTCCGCCGGGACTCTTCGACGACGTAGTCACCGGGCTTGCGTCAGTCGGACTCAACGAGACCGGAAGAGTCGTACTCGAGAAGCCGTTCGGACGGGACACCGCATCAGCCGAAGATCTGAACGAGATAGTTCACAGGTATTACCCGGAGGAACGGGTCTTCAGGATCGATCACTTCCTCGGGAAGGAGGCAGTGCAGAACTTGATGGTTTTCAGGTTCTCCAACACCATCCTCGAACCCGTCTGGAATCGCCACTACGTCAGCGGAGTCCAGATCACCCTCGCTGAAGAATTCGGTGTGGAGGGCCGGGGTTCGTTCTATGACGACGTGGGCGCCATCCGGGATGTAGTCCAGAACCATTTGCTACAGGTGCTTTCGATCCTCGCCATGGAGCCTCCGGTGTCAGGCAACGCCGACGCACTCCGCGATGAGCGCGTGAAGGTGCTGGAGGCTATTCCTGCCCTGGAGCCGGTTCAGGTAGTCCGCGGTCAGTACGAAGGGTATCGGAGCGAAGCCGGCGTTGCCCCCGACTCGGACACCGAGACCTACGCCTTGGTGAGGTTGGAGATCAACTCCTGGCGATGGGCGGGAGTGCCGTGGACGATCAGGGCCGGCAAGGGCCTCAAGTCCACTGTGACTGAGGCGGTCGTCGAGTTCGTCAGGCCGCCACGCCCGCTCTTTGCGGCTGATCTGAGCCAGCCGGGGTCGAATCAGCTGACCTTCCGCACCACCCCTGAGGTCGAGATAAACCTTTCGTTGCAGGCCAAGACTCCGGGACCCGAAATGGTGAGCGGTCCGGTCGAGCTACACCTCCAGCACGACCGCACCGAGGGTCGCGACCCTTATCACCGCCTGATCGACGATGCACTACGAGGTGACCAGACTCTGTTCGCCCGTCAGGATGAAGTGATGGAAGCCTGGCGGGTCGTCGAGGGCCTGCTCAGCGACGACAAGCCTGCGTTCCGATACGAGCGAGGATCTTGGGGCCCGACCGAGGCCGAAGGCCTGCTCGGGGAGAACGAGTCCTGGGCTACGAGCTGACCTTTCCCAACCCGGGAGCCGCTCACAATCAGCAGGCCGGCAAGGGCGACTGCGTCGCGAACAGTCTCATGGGCCGTATCTGATTTCAGCCTGTTTCGATCGCCGTCCCGCAGAGCCCGCCGCCCGCCGAGGAGGAGGTCACGGAGACGAAGCCGGACGGGACAGCGATCGAAAGGCATATTGGCTACCCCCTCTTCCTCTTTCTCGTTCTCTTGCCGGCTGTGCGGGGCCAGCTTGGACACAGAAGGTTTCGGGCAGGTTCACTCACGGTTACAGAAATGAAGTTGTTGTGTTAACACCCATGACCGGCGCCGGCCTGGCGAACTATTGTCCCGACAGATCACGGAGGGCCTTCAACTAATGCACCCGAATGCCAGGACAATCGAGACTTTCTATCGCGCATTTCAGAAACTCGATGCCCGGACGATGGCCGGGAGCTATCACCCGGAAGCGACTTTCACCGACCC
Source organism: Acidimicrobiia bacterium (assembly GCA_050329555.1). GTDB lineage: Bacteria > Actinomycetota > Acidimicrobiia > Spongiisociales > ZC4RG35 > MA-ANB-1. The sequence continues at coordinate 2,747 of JBHJOQ010000055.1, forward strand.
GGTGTTCGACCTGAAAGGCGACGAGATCGGCGACATGTGGCGAATGTTTTGCACCTCTGGCGACGACCTGCGGGTGGCCTTCTCCGAGCCGGCGGCTGACGACGCCGGAGGAACCACGCGATGGGAGGCGTGGTACACGTTCAAACCAACCGGACGGCCGGTGCACAACGTCATCGACGCTGCCTTCAGCTTCAGAGATGGAATGGTCATTAACCACAACGACACGTTCGACCTCGCTTCCTGGGCACGGCAGGCTCTGGGCTTGAGCGGCGCTCTGCTGGGCCGTACCGGATTCATGCAGAAGAGAATCAGGCAACAGGCAAGGGGTCAGCTCTCCCGGTTCCAGAACAGGTCCGGCTGAGCGATGCCCGGGCGGCCAGTTCGGCCGACTGAGTACGATCGGGACCATGCGCGCCACCCATGATGTGCTCAATCAACCGCCCCCGCTGGAGGATTACAACCTGTACCTCACCGACCCGGTCCTCGAACGTGCAATCGCAGCCGAAGGCGGGAAGGAATCCCGGGAGATACTGATGGGATTCGGGGAGAGAGTTGGTTCGGCGGAGGTGTTCGAATGGGGATTCCTGGCCAATTCCAACGACCCGGTCCTCCATACCCACGACCGGTACGGGAACAGGATCGATACGGTCGA
>JBHJOQ010000126.1:0-9508 GCA_050329555.1 Acidimicrobiia bacterium
GCCAGAGTCATGATGGCGAACACCGCGGCCGTGATCAGTGCAATTGCAAAGGGTCGGCTCATGGCTCAAACGTAAGGCTTCCGGCGAACGGTGTGAAGGGGGTTACGATCAGCGTTTAGCCGAGAGGATTTGGAAACCAGATGAAAGTTCGTATCGCGGTGGCCGAGTCGAGCAAGGTGGTCGAACTAGAAGTCGACGACCTGCCGGCATTCAAGGAGACGATGAAAGCGACGGTCGAGGCTGGAGATGTGTTCTGGACCACAGACACCAAAGGTCGGGAGTTCGGGATTCCCGCCGGTCGGATCGCATTCGTGGAAGTTGAATCAGAGAATGCCGACGTGGCGGTTGGCTTCGCCCCCGGCAATCGATGACCAAAAGTAACTGAGACCCTCCGGCTGGAGGGTCTCAGTTCAGAATCTGAATTTCAGGCGGATCGTCTCCGCCGGTCGGCCAGCCACCTCTTGCGGAGGCGTCGCCGGTCGTCTTCGGCATAACCTCCCCACACACCCGACTCCTGGTTGGTCTCGAGGGCATACTGAAGGCAGTCTTCCTGAACCATGCATGTCGAACAGATTGCGATGGCGGCATCGATCTGCTCCACTGCAGGACCTGTGGTCCCGACGGGGAAGAAGAGATTCGGTTCGGAGTCCCGGCAAGAGGCAAGGTCTCTCCAGTCAGTTGTTATCTGGGTTGTAAGCACAAAATTTCCTTGGGATTGTGATCTTTTTCACAAGCATTCCCACCAAAAAGGCGCGGTGCGAGAGGATTCACGATTGAATTTAGCGGTGTGATCCATTTTTGTAAACGAGTTTCTAGGAAAAATATTCCGTGAGCAGACAAATCAGCGTTATCGGCCACCGTGGTTGGCGGGAACGTCACCCAGACAATTCGCTTCCAGGACTCATCGCCGCCGCTGCCGTCTGCGACGCTGTCGAGGTGGATGTGCGCCGGTCGGCCGACGGAAAGCTGGTCCTTGCCCACGATCCCTTTATCGGGGGCCAGGCAGTGGCAACGACGCCATGGAGTGTTCTCGCCGAGGTCGAGTTGGGTGGCGGAGCAAGACCTTGCCTTCTCGATGAAGCGCTCGCAGCGCTGCCCGGCACCCCTGTTCTCATCGAGATCAAGAACGCTCCGGGTGAGAGCGGGTACGAGCCAGATCACAGGCTCGGTCTCGAGGCTGCGGCAATGTCACGACCCTCTGACGTCTTGATCTCATTCAATTGGCCGACCATCGACTCGGTGAGGACGACCTTTCCCGAGGCTCTCACCGGCCTCAATCTCGGCATCCTGGGAGATCTCGACGATGCGATCCAACATTGCGGGGAAGTTGGCCACAATTACCTGATGCCGGACGCCGACTTGGTGCTGGTGAGGGCTGAACCGCTACCCGGCGGGATCGACGTCGCAGTGTGGTCTGCGCGCCAGGTCGAAACCGATGAGCGGTCTCTAGGTGAGTTGGTGTCGAAGGGTGTGTGGGGCATCATTACCGATGACCCGCCGAACACTATCGATCTTCTGAGGAGCCTCACATGACAATCAAGGAACAACTGGCTGCTGAGCTCAAGGAAGCGATGTTGGCCAAGGATGCGAGACGCCGCGATGTCGTTCGCCAGGTGCAGAGCGAAGTCTCTGTGGCCATCAGCGAGCCGGGTTTCAAAGGTGAGCCTGACGATGCCGTCTACGAACAGGTCATCTCGAACTACGTCAAGAAGATGAAGAAGTCGAAAGAAGAGTACGAGGGTTTCGGCGAGCGCGGCCAGGCGATGGCAGAGAAACTGGGATACGAGGTCGAGTACCTGAGTCGGTGGTTGCCCCAGAAACTGGATGAGGATGCAACCAGGGCCCTCGTCCGCCAGAGCATCTCTTCGCTTGGTGTCGCCGGTGACGACAAGGCCGCAGGCCGGGCCATCGGAGCTTTGATGAAGGAGCGCGGTGACGATCTCGACGGGGGCCTGGTCAACAGGCTTGTCAGGGAAGAGCTGGCCCCCGATTGAGTCCATGGTCCAATAGCTGATGCTCCCCGTCTTCGAGCCGATGCTGGCCACACGGTGGAACTACCCGTTCGACGACCCCGGCTGGTGGTTTGAGGTCAAATGGGACGGTTACCGGGCGGTTCTGTCCAACGACGGCGGGGTCCGCGCCCGCTCCCGACGGGGAATCGACCTCCTCGAGCCCTTCCCCGAACTGGCGGGGCTGCCGATTCCTGAAGGGGTTGTCCTCGACGGCGAGATCGTTGTGTTCGACGACATTGGCCGACCCAGTTTCGACAGAATCCAGAAACGGACGGGATTTGGCGGCCTCGGAACTGGCGACAGAACGCCGGTCAACTTCGTTGTCTTCGATGTGCTCTATCAGGGCGGCGAGATCCGGACCGGCCTTCCCTATGAGGAGCGCCAGGAGATCTTGGCGGGTCTCTCTTTGCCAGCGCCACTGGTTGTAACCGAGCCAACGAAAGAGTCGGGTCTTGCCCTGTACGAAGCTGTCAAGGCTCAGGGGATAGAGGGAATCGTCGCCAAGCGCTCCGGCTCCAAATATGTGCCGGGTCGTCGCTCGGCCGACTGGCGCAAGGTGTCGGTGAAACAGAGAATGCGGGCAGTCGTGGGCGGATACGCCGAGGGGGAGGGTGGCCGATCGTCGACTTTCGGGTCGCTCCTGCTCGGGCTCTGGGAAGAAGGCAAACTCAGGTTCATCGGCGCGGTCGGGTCAGGGTTCGACGACCAGACACTGCGAGCCATCAAGGGGTCCCTCGACCAGCTGGAGCGAGAATCGAGCTCTTTTCATTCTTCCGTCCGCTATCCAGGCCGGTTGCACTGGGTGGAGCCCGGCATCGTCGTCAATGTCGAATTCAAGGAGTGGACCGCGGATATGCACCTGCGCGCACCGGTCTACAAGGGGGTCGAAATCGCCGACGTCGCCGGCATTACCTGGGAGGGCGAAGGTCCAACCACTAGCTAGCTGCCTTCTTGGTGGCTTCGACTGACGCCTTGAGGGCTTCGAGGAGATCGACGACTTTGGTGGGCTCGGGTGAGGAGTCGACGGCAACGATCTCTTCGCCGGCGACCTTCTTTGCCGCAAGTTCTTCGATCTGCTCCCGTGACTTGTCGACGTAAGCTCCGCTCTCGAAGGGACGGGTGAGGTTGTCGATCAGCGATGCCGCCATCTCGACTTCCTCCTTACGGATCTCGATGTCGGCGTCGAGCTCTTCGAAATCGGCGGCGCGTATCTCGTCGGGCCAGTACATCGTCTCCATGACGATCACGCCGTCTTTGGACCGGAGCGTGGCCAGCTGTTGCTTCTCCCTGATCGAGACCTTGGCGATGCCGATGCGCCCCTTCTCGGTGAGGGCCTGCTCCAGGATCTGATAGGCCTTGATCCCGGTCTTCTCCGGGGCCAGGTAGTAGGTCTTCTTGAAGAGGATGGGGTCGATCTCGGATTCATCGACGAACTGCACAACGTCGACCAGCTTGTGGCCGTCGGGGTTGACCCCCTCCAGTTCTTCGTCGGTGAAAACGACATACCGGCCTTTTTCGAATTCGTAGCCCTTGACAATGTCGTCCCACGCGACTTCTTTACCGTCGCTCTCGGCAACCCGCTTGTACTTGATGGCGGAGTGGTCGTCCTTGCGGAGCTGTTTGAACTTGGGTGATTTCTCGTCGGTGGCGCTGTACAACCCGACCGGGATGGTGACCAGCCCGAAGTTGATGGCGCCTTTCCAGATTGCTCTAGGCATGGTCGCCATTCTAAAGCCACCCGGGGACAGAATGACCAGGAGCACCCGCGAAAGGACCCCGGCGCCCTCGAGGGCTCGGGGCCGGTTCGTTAATCCGACCCTAAGACCTCTGGATATGGTCGTCCGATGCGACGACATGTTCTTTTGTTTCTCTCCATCGCCCTCATTGCCGCAGCCTGTGGCGGCGAAAGCGGGGGCGACGGGGACGTCTCATCGCCGTGTGATCTTGCCGACGCTGCTCTGGTCGAGTCGGTGTTCGGTGGCACCGTGGCTGAGGGGTCTGAAGGGGAGGCCCGCAACTGCAGCTTTTCAATAGAGGGCGTCCCGGTGTCATCCGTCAGCGTATTCTGGTTCGGACCGGCCTCCGGCTGGGAAGGGACCCGGGACGGGTATTTGCAAAACCGTGGTGGCGTCACTGATATCTCCGGAATCGGGGACGGGGCATTTCATCCCAATGATTCGGGTCCGATCGAAGTGGTTGCTCACGCCGGTGGCCAGATCTTCGCGATATCCGTGTTCAACGCTTTGGTAGAGCCCCCGCCCGGGACACCCAACCTGGTTTCGGAGTTGGCGCAAGCAATAGCCGACAACCTGGGCTGAGTACCGGGCTTCAAGGCCTGGACAAAAAGCTCGTGACACCGAGCTCCGTCCTCGACGGAACCTATGTCCCCGTACACTGTTCGCGATGATCGCTCCACATACCGGGGTGCGGGTCGACGCCACTCTGCGTCGCATCATCGTCGGATTCCGGCTGGTGACTGCAGTCTGGATCACAGTCCTCGGGGTGATCGCAATTGTCGCTTGGGACGCACTTGCCGGTTTGGTATTTGGTGCTGTTGGCGTCGTTTGGATCTGGTCCGGCGTAACCTTCTGGTTGGCCGGGACGGGTCGCTTCGAGAGCTTGCCCTGGCTGATCGCAGACCTGCTGGTGGCCGTGGCTGTGACTGTCTTCGACGCTTTCGATGGCGCCAGCGAAGGCGGGTTTGTGGGCGGGTACCCGATGTCATCGGTCCTGTTGTGGGGATACGCCTTCCGGATACCGGGCGGCCTTGGTGCTGCCGCGGTGGTGGCCACGGGGGTGGTCGCCGCGGGTGTTTTCAATCTCGCCGGCAACATCGTCACCGCCATTCTCTATCTCGCTGTTGGAGGCGCGGCGGCCTGGGCATTCGAAATGCTCCGCAGCAGCGAACTTCGCCGGGTGCGCGCAGAAGCCGACCTTGAGGCTGAACGTGCTGCAAGGATCCGGGTCGAGGAACGTTCCGAAGTAGCCGCGCACCTTCACGACTCCGTGTTGCAGACCCTCGCCTTGATTCAGAAGGGCTCTTCCGATCCTGCCGAGGTCCGGAATCTCGCTCGCGTCCAGGAACGGGAGCTGCGGACATGGCTGCTCGGCGCCAATCGGCAAGGCACCACGATCATGGGTGCCCTGGAGTCGACCTGCTCGGATATCGAGAAGCGTCACGGCGTCGCAGTCGAGTTGGTCGCTGTCGGCGACCGCCGCCTCGATGACCGGTTGGCTGCGCTGGTGGGAGCTGCCGGAGAGTCGGTGATGAACGCGGCGAAACATGCGAACGCCGAGAAGGTGTCGGTTTTCGCTGACGCAACGTCGAGCATCGTCGAGGTGTTCGTCAGGGACAGGGGCGTGGGCTTCGACCCGGCGAGTGTTGGAGAGGACAGGCAGGGTTTGTCCCAATCAGTGAAGGGACGCATGCACCGTCACGGGGGGACGGTTGAAATCATGAGCGGCGTTGGAGCCGGGACCGAGGTTCGCCTTACCATGCCGATCGAAGTCGACTCCGGCAGGTCAGAAGATGAGTGATCTAGTGCGTGTTTTCCTGGTCGACGATCACGACCTGTTCCGCGCCGGGGTGCGCGCCGAGATCGGTCACCGCGTCGAACTGGTGGGTGAGGCCGATTCGGTGGAGACCGCCATCGAGCTGATCCGGGAGCGGATCCCCGACATAGTCCTCCTCGATGTCCACCTGCCGGGTGGCGGAGGCAGGGCCGTTGTCAACGCAGTCAAGGAGACGCATCCCGGGGTGAAGTTTCTGGCACTCTCGGTTTCGGACGCCCCGGAGGATGTGGTCGAAGTGGTCCATGCCGGAGCCCGGGGCTACGTGACGAAGTCGATCACCACCGATGAGCTGGTTGCCGCCGTCGAGAAGGTGGCGAACGACGATGTGGTTTTCTCTCCGAAGCTCGCCGGCTTCGTCCTCGACGCCTTCACTGCCCTGGATCCGGGTGATGTCGACGACGAGTGGGGCTCGTTGACCGCCCGGGAACGGGAGGTTCTCCAGCACATCGCACGGGGATACACATACCGGGAAACGGGCGAGGCGCTCTTCATCTCCGTGAAAACGGTGGAGTCTCACGTCGGATCGGTGTTGCGGAAGCTGCAGCTGACCAACCGCAACGAGCTGACCCGTTGGGCCGCCAAACGGGAACTCATTTAGACAAGGCTCAGCTCGCTATGCAGGGCTGGGCAGCTCTTCGGGCATAGGTCCGCCTTGGCAGCATGAACCAGGAGTCGGGCGTGGGCATACTCGTGGATCACCGCATGTGCGAATAGGTCGCGGGGGACGTCGCGGTTGGTGTGGACGATCGGGATGTAACCCGCAGGTTTCCAGCTGCGAAAGACGTCATCGCCGGTCAGTTCGGCAAGACAGTTGAGCACCGACTCGTCGAACTGCAGGGAGTGGACCGCCCGGCGGTACTCATGGGAGGTTGTGAGCAGGGAGAACATGATGTTCATGAAGCAGAGCCCTGTTTCCAGATCGAGCCGGAGCCAACGCCTCCTGGCTCCGACTGCGATGGGTCCCACTTCGAGCATGGTGAAGTCGAGCGGTGTCAGCCGCTCGGTGGGGCCGGGGAGTGGTCGGCCCCCGAGACCGGCCAGCACCTCATAGAGGTTGATGTCGTGGACGATCACTGCGTGGTCATCCAACTCGTCGAGACGGCCCGGTCTCAGCACCGGCTCGTCGAGACCGCTATTCCTTGCGATGAACGCCAGGACGTTGGTCTCGAGCACGAAATGGCGGAGCAGCAGTTCTCCTCCTTCCTCGGACACACACCGAGAGAGGAAGAAGATCCCGAGTTTGTCGAGCAGATTGTGCGACGAGAACTGGAACGGGAGGAGTCGCTTGACCAGCACGATGACAGCCACCACCATCCTGCTCAGAATCCGGGCCGGGGGCCGGACGAATCTGTGCGACCACCGGCTCTGATCGATCTCGAGTAGACCTAGGGCTCGCCGGTCGAAGTGGAAGGTCGGGTCTCCGCTGAGAGCGTCCCAGATCCCTGGTCCGGGCCCGTCGATCATCTGGCTCGGTCTGGCGTCATACATCTTCGATTTCCTCCAGCTGCAGCGCGTAGAGCCGGGCAACGACCCCCGCGGTGTGGACGATCGACTGTGCGATCTCAGGTGTGATCAAATCGGAGCGGAGGATCTCGAACATCTTCTCCGTGTGCTCTTCGTCGGCGCCACCGTGGTATTCGATGAACGTCACCTGGTCCGAAGTGAGGTCGAGTTGCTCTTTGATCATCTCGACCCAGCGGGTTGCCTTGTTGGCGCCGAGGCCTTCGATGATGTACATCGCTCCGAGCAGGTCGAAGGGGTTCTCGCGACTCGCCTGGTTGAACATGAATGCCGACAGGGCCTCGGATCCCGGGTTCTTCACGCCACCCTGGATGTCCTTGAGGGCTCCGCCGACGGACACGTAGTCGTTCTCCAGCATCCGGAAGTCTTTCTGCTCCTCGGCGGCGTGCTCGATGAACTCGGCGCGGAGGTCGGTGTACTCCACGGTGAGATTCGACGCAGCCCTGGTGATCCAACGGGCGCCCTCACGGACCTGCTGGCGCAGGTTGTAGAGGAGGGCCCTGTAGTCATCGAGGGTCGCTTTTCGGTTCTCGATCCGGCTCACGATCGGCACCCCGGAGAGCCGGGTCTCGAAACCGGCCCAGACCAGTGCCAGCTCCGCGAAGAGCCACTCCGACGTGGCACTGGCTTGGGTGTCTTCGTTGCTGGACTCGGTTTCGACGACGGCTGTACCGGTCTCCTGTGGATTCACGAGCTGGTCGTCGGCGCCAACACATGTCAGATGGACGAAGGAGACCGAGAACCGCCCCGACTCGGGCACCATCAGGAGAATCCGGTCGCCGGGGCTGAACCGTCCGCCGTTGAACGCCTCCTCGAGCATGATGAAGATGCTGGCGGCACCCGTGTTCCCTTTGGTGCGAAGGTTGGTGAACCACTTCTCCTCGGGAATCATCAGCCCGGATTCGCTCATCATCCTCACGATGTCGGAGCGGAAGTACTCCGAGCTGTAGTGGACCAGGAGATGGTCGACGGCGGCCGGCACGATGCACCCGTCGCGGACTAGCCCGATGTACTCCTCGACTCCGAGAGCAACGATGTTGTTGAGGGTCGAGGTGTCCTGGCGCAGATTCAACATTCCCCCGGCGTGGGCTCCAGCCGGTGTCGTTTGGTCCTGCCACGTCGAACCGGGGATGACCTGATCGGGTGCGGCGGCGCCGGCGTACATGCACACCGGGAAGCGGTGAGCGTGGGAGACGAGGTGCGACCAGTCGATACGGAGCGAGATCCCGTCGGGGCGCGGACTCGGCTCCACAACAGCGGCGCCGGCGCCGTCGGAGAGCATCCAGCGCAGGAATTCGGCGTCGAACCCGGGGGGTTCGGCCTGGGAGAATCGATCGGCGCGGAGGGTGCGGCTCACCAGCTCAGAACCGACGGCGACTGCCACCTGGTGTCGGTCGAGACGAACCGAGGCTTCAGCGGCACGGAGGGCGGCTACGCCAGAGCAGCAGACTCCACCGGCGGAGAGGATCTCCATCGGGCCACCACCGAGACGACCGTGGACCATCGAGGCGAAACCGGGAACGGCGAGATCAGCCTGGGTGGTTCCAGTCGCCAGCATCCCGATGTCGCGAGCGCTCATCCCTCTTCCCTGGAGGGCGGCGAGGACGGCTCGTTCGGCTAGTTCTTCGTTGAGCATCGTGGTCTGTCCACTGCGGTCGATTGCGTAGTGGCGCTTTTCGATCCCGTTGGCGTCGAGCATCCGTCGCCGCAAGCGGTCTGACCCACCCGGGATTGCCCCCAGGTAGCTTTCCAACTCGTCGTTGCCGATCGGTTCGCCGGGCAGGAATGCCCCGACACTGGTGATGTAAGCGTTCATTGCCTCTCCTCTGTCTGGCTTGGTCTGTGGACAGCATCGGCGACGGCTGCGGATCGGACTATCAGGGGACTCCCCGAAAGGGAGGTAGGGGTGCCCTGATGGCGTGAGGCGAAGAATTGTCGTCGTGGTCCCTGAGCTACGGGGGTGGGCCATAGGCCCGCGGTGCCCCCGGCAGGATTCGAACCTGCGCACCCGGCTCCGGAGGCCGGTGCTCTATCCCCTGAGCTACGGGGGCCCAAGGGTCACGATTGTAGGTGCGGCCGACCGGATAGCTCCATCCGTGCTTTTGGGCTTTCGGAATGCATCCCAGTGGTCTGTCGGTCAAATCGGGAGCGCGTAACTCCGAGCCATCGAGTTCATCTGACAAGGAGTAGCGCGCGTATCGCACCGGGAGCTGCGGCGAGCACTTTGACGCAGTCAGGGGACTCGAGGGCCGGAGAAACGCCGTCAGTGATTGGGCGACAGACCACTAGGACGCTGTTGATTTATCGGCATTTTGGGGGGCGTGACGGCGAATGCCCTTCCCCATGGGCGGTCGGGGTTGTCGTGTGCTCGGGAGACGCTCGTCGATGCGGATTTCGGTGCG
>JBHJOQ010000054.1:0-6390 GCA_050329555.1 Acidimicrobiia bacterium
TCCGAGACCCGCCGCCCGATAGGCGGCGTTGATACCGCCCATGCCGGCCCCGATCACCGTGAGGTCATAATGCGTTTTCATCAGTCATCCTCTCCAGGCTCGGGGAGCATCGCGGCCCATTGCTCAGGACCCTCCAGGATCACGGCGACCGCGATTGCACACGCTCCGCAAACACTGATGAGACCGTAGTCGGCGCTGCGGCGATCGACGCTGATCGCAATTCGGAGTCAGTCAGGTCATCGTCCAGATCAGCAGAGCCCGGTTTCGGGGTCGCACACCAGACCCGCCGTGAGATCGCCGTATCGATCCTCGAGCCAACTCGTCAAGGCCGGCTCCAGCTGAACCCAGGGGGCGAACCCGCGGGTCACGATACCCACCTCGTCGCCGTCACGAAACAGCACCGTCGGAAAGCCCGACACGCCGTACCGCTGTGCCTCCAGAAAGTCCTGCCTGGTGGCCTCGATAGTGGCCTCCTCGGCAAGCTTGCCGGCGTACCGGTCGCGGTCGACGTCGAAGCCGTCCGCCAGCGCAGGGAACACCGCCAAGTCGGTGATATCGACTCCCTCGACATAGAAGGCCTTGTGAAGCCTGGCTACCCAGCGCAGGGTCTCGTCGGGAGCCAGCTCGCGCATCGCCACCACGGCGCGGCACGAGGGCTCGGTGTCGTAGCTCCAGCCATCGCGCTCGAGGGCCGCAGCGGTGAACGGCTGACCGGTCCGCTCTTCCACGCCCCGCCAATAGTCGGCGAGCTGACGGCGCGCCTCGGCGTCCATCGGTTGGGCCTGGGCTCCGGTGCGGAGGCCTCCCATCACGACTCGCATTCCGATGGCGTAGCGGGTGCGCATCTCCTCGAGCGCCGGAGAGAACCCCCAGCACCAACTGCACATGGGGTCGCCGACATAGATGAACGCGAGATCCGGTTGGGCCTGGACGTCGAGTCCGAGGTCCAGTGACATTGGTTTGTTCATGTGATCAACTCCTTGTCACGCTCCAACACTCGATCGGCGCCGAATCTTCCAGAGGGCACTGGTGGGCCCTGCCGGCTATCCGAAAGCCGACTGAAGGAATATCGAGCCTGACAGCACGTTGGCACGGGTATACGATTTGAAATTACCTTCGATTATCTGTGCCCATTTGCCCGCAACGCCAACGAGGCGGTGGTGGAGGGCCTTCGGCAGGGTCGCGACTGGGACGTCACGTTTCGCCCGTTCTCTCTCGCCCAGGTCCATGTCGAGGAGGGGCAGCCCTCAGTGTTCGAGGACATTTCCAAATCGGGCATCCTCGCGCTCCAGTGGGGGGTCGCCATTCGTGACAACGACCCCGAGAACCTCCCGGCAGCACACGTGGCACTCTTCGGCGCCCGTCACGACGATGGTCTCAACATCTCCGACGAATCGGTTATCCTTGCGGCTCTCGCCGAAACCGGCGTCGACGTCGAGGAGATCGCCGAGATTGTCGCCTCCGGTGCCCCGGCCAAGACGCTCGCTTTCGAGCATACCGAAGCGGTCGATCGCTGGCAGGTGTTCGGGGTCCCGACGTTCATCCAGGACGGCGTGGCCACATTCATGCGCTTCATGAGCCGAGGCGACGTCGAGCATCTCGACAGGGCGCTCGAGATGCTCGACTGGCAGGACATGAACGAGTTCAAGCGTACGGTCGCCCCCCGCTGATCTCCAGCACTGTCTCCGCACTGCGCCGGGGAAATCCAACAATCGTTTTGAAGGAGAGAGAAGATGGATACCTTCCTATGGGTTCTGCAGTGGGTGCTGGCCGCCATGTTCCTGATGGCCGGGATGATGAAGCTCATGCAACCCAAGGAGACTCGCCCAGAGCATGGGGTGGACCAACGACTTCGCGTCGAACACGATCAAACTCATCGTTATCGCCGAAGTTCCCCTCCGGGGCTTCCGTATAGTCCTCGGTGGTGCTCAATAGTGCTCGTGACCTGGAGGTACTCCCCGCCATTGCGATCGGGGTGGATGGTGTTGAGGGCAGCTTGGGGGTGACGTCGACCCGGCCTACCGGGAACGGACCATAGGTGTCGGCCTCATCGACCGTTACGGTGAACGTCTCGGTGGTTTCAGTCCAGTCCGCCATCGAACGGGTCCTGAATGTCGGACCTGCGTCCATCGCGGCAGCGTCGCGTATGGACCGTGTTGTCGGGTATACAAGCGAGCAAAGGATTGAAAGACCATGGCAACGATTCGAACAGACGTGTACATCGATCGTTCACCGGACGACGTATGGGGCGTAGTTGGCGACATCGGCGGACTGTCGAAGTGGATGCCCGGCGTAGAGACGTCCTCTCTGATCGGGGACGAACGGGTATGCGAGTTCCCTGACGGAACCAACAAGCTGGTGGAGAGGGTGCTCTCACGCGATGACGCGAACCGTCGCTACGACTACACGATCGTCGAAGGCCCGATGAGCTTCGACCACTACCGCGCAGCCATGTGGGTTGAACCCGACGGCACCGGATCACGTTTCAACTGGGAGATGACCATAAGACCCGATGAGGCCGCCGAGCCCATGAGAGCCATGGCCGGTGCGGGCGCCGATGCGCTGAAAGCTCACCTCGAAGAAGAGTGAAACGAACCTGAGGGTTGAAGAAGGGCCTGGCGTCAACGAGGCCCCCTGATGGCGTCCTCCATGACCCCCACTTCGGAGCCGTCCTCCCGCGGTCGGCGGTGCACAACAGGAATGCCCCCTCCTCCCCTTCCAATCCGTCCGCCGAGCGGTACCTCATCAACAACTGCACAGAGCTCGCTGCGGTGGTGAGAAAACGAAAGAAGTGAGTCTCCTCGTCAGGGCACGCCGCAACCCAAAGCACATTGAGCGTGAAACCCTCCTCTCATCGGTCCTTTGGGATCAGACCGTTCCGCGGTTGAGATGAATCCGGTGTTGCCCCTTGAAGATGGGGCGGTCGAGCCGGATCCCTGCCATCGCGAGGACCTGTGAGGGGATTCCGATGTCTGCCAGAAAGAGCTCGCCGGCGAGCGGCGAGGAAAGCCCGGTCTTCGGCAAGGCGAGCGTGAGGGTTGCGGTTGCCTCGATTGCATCACCCGGCGCCTCGCCTGTGGTCGAGTCGAGCCCGGAAGGCATGTCGAGTGAGATGACGGGTGCGTCGTCTCCCGCCATCCATCGGATGGCGTCCTGGTTGGCACCGCCTGGCGCACCCTTGAGACCGTAGCCAATCAAAGCGTCGAGGATCAGCTCCGCTTCTGCCGATTCCGCGGCACCGATCCGGCCCGACGTCTTCCGGAAAACCTGGAGTTGTTGTTCAGCAACCGGTGTCATCCCGTCCAATACAGGGAGGATGAGAGTCACATCGCCCCCATGGTTTGCCAGGTGCCTCGCCGCGCAGATTCCACCACCGCCATTTCCCCCGGAACCAGCACAAACGACAATTGGCCGCTCACGCCATTCGGCGCCCAGATGCTCGATTGCGGTCTGTGCCAGGGTCCGCCCGGCGTTTTCCATCATCTGAAACAGGTTGGGAGCCTGATTCTCGATTGCTATCCGGTCGACCTCTCGCATCTGCTCCGTGGTGACAGGGGGAACCGAGACACCCTCGTCGGTGACGAACTCAGTCAACCGGGACCCGATCTTGGGCGACGGCCCAGCAGCAACCCGGGTTCGGTTCGAGCTTTTTGCGCATACTGAACTCCTCTGAGCGAAAAGGACACCACCGGGACCGAACTCCACGCACTCCCGATCTGCAGGCTACGACCCGCCTTTTGAGCCACCTGCCCGGAATATTTGCTGGAAACCCGGAGTTGTCTGAATACGTTACGCCAGGGAGAACGGGAGCTACGACTTTGGTGGTCCACCTTTGAAACGATCCAACTGCCGGCTTGCCAGCGACTTCATTCCTGGCCCATACCACCGACCCCCTCCCCGTTGACCGCCTCCTCTGAGTTCACCTGGCACAAGGTCGCCGACGTTGGTGAAGTGCCCGATGGCAGGGTGAAGACCATCACCGTAGGTCGCCGTACTTTCGCCCTGACCCACTACCAAGGGCGATACGGTTGCTTGGACAACGCCTGTCCCCATCAGGGGGGGCCGCTCGGCGAGGGCTCCATCGAAAAGGGCTGGCTGAGGTGCCCGTGGCATGGCTACGACTACAACCCGCTGGATGGCACACCTCCGGAGGGTTTCAACGACGCTCCCCCTTGCTTCCGCACCGAGGTTCGTGATGACGGCGTTTACGTCGCCCTGCCTCCCGAAAAGCCACGGCCCCGCACCGTTTCAGATCTGATGGTCGAGACCATGATCAATTGGGGGGTCGACACCGTGTTCGGGATGGTGGGCCATTCCAACCTCGGCCTGGCCGAAGCGATGAGGGCTGCAGAAGAGCGCGGAGACCTGAGGTATTTCGGTATCCGTCATGAAGGCGCCGCCTCCTTCGCAGCAACCGCTTACGGAAAGCTGACCGGGCGTGTTGCAGCATGTTTCGCCATCGCAGGCCCCGGATCGACCAATCTCCTCACCGGCCTCTACGACGCCAAGACCGACCGCGCTCCGGTGCTTGCCCTCTCGGGACAGGTCCCTTCGAGTGTGCGGGGTCGTGGTGCGTTCCAAGACGCGGACCTCGCCTCGGTGTTCTCCGACGTCGCCCGCTACTCGCAAATCGTCCAGGCCGGCTCCAACCACGCTGAATTGGTGAACCTTGCCTGCAAGACAGCATTGGTAGAGCGTGATGTCGCTCACCTCGTCTTCCCCGACGAGGTGCAGGTACTCCCGGCAGGAGACGCCGAAGCAGGAACTCCGGAAGGTCGGGTGGGGAGCCGGAGAATCGCCCCGGACGACGAGGTGCTCAAGCAAGCTCTCGATCGGATTACGGCGTCCAACCGACCAATGATCATCGTTGGCAATGGTGCTCGACATGACATGGGCCGGATCATCGAATTCGCCGAGAGCCTGGGCGCCCCTGTTGCCACAACATTCAAGGCAAAGGGGCTGATCGCTGACGATCATCCTCTGGGCTGCGGAGTGCTCGGTCGCTCCGGAACTCCAATCGCCAGTTGGTTCATGAACGAGTCAGATCTCCTCATCGTCTTTGGGGCATCGTTTTCGAACCACACCGGAATTGCGGCGTACAAGCCGACGATTCAGGTCGACTTCGACCCCATGTCCCTTGGTAGGTTCCACGGTGTGGACATCCCGGTGCTCTCCGACGTTGGAGTAGCCGCCTCCGCCCTCAAGTCCAGCCTCCCTGCGCTTTCAGATCGGTTCGATCCGCGAAAGGAGATCGCCGAACGCTGGGAGATCTGGCGAACCGAGAAAGCACGACGGTTCCACGATGATGAAGGCGAGGGGCTCTCGTCAGCCAGGACTTTCGCGATACTCAGCGAGTGCATACCCGAGGACGCGGTCATCTGCGTCGATGTCGGTAACAATGCGTACGCCTTCGGTCGCTACTTCGAGGTCAAGAACCAGACAGTGCTCATGTCCGGCTACCTGGGGTCGATCGGGTTCGCTTTCCCTGCGGCGATGGGCGCCTGGGCCGCCGCAGGAAAGGATCGACCAATCGTCTCCATCAGCGGAGATGGTGGTTTCGGTCAGTACGCCATGGAACTGACGACGGCGGTGAAATACGACATGAACATCACCCACGTCCTCCTCAACAACAGTGAGCTCGCCAAGATCAGCAAGGAGCAGCGATCGGCTCGTTACGACGTCTGGCAGACGAGTCTCCACAATCCCGATTTCACAGCCTTTGCCGAACTGTGCGGCGCCCGGGGGTTCAGGGTCACCCACCCCGACCAGCTGATCGACGCGGTCGAAGCAGGCGTTGCCTACCAGGGACCATCACTGGTCGGGATCATCAGTGACCCTCTCCTGGTCTGACCCGGTGCAGCGATGATCCGGGCCCCTCGAGGCGGTTGACCTGATGTTGGATCTCCTTCTGCCCAGCACTGATGGCGGCGTCCTTATCCAGCTTGCTTTTGTGATAATCGTCAGTGCAATACTCATGTTCATCACCCGCCGCCGCCGGGAGCACCGGCTGGTAGTGATAGGCGGCACCTCATTCATCCTGGCCGCCATGGCACTCAGAAGCCTCCACTAAACCGGCTCATCGGATTTCAGCGGGGTTTGATGGTGGCGAGTAGTTCCCAGTTGGGTCGCCCGGCGTAGAGCAGGGCTCTGATCCGGTAGTTGCGGAACCGGCGAAATCCGAACCCGATCCGCTTGATTCGTTTGATGAGATTGTTGATCGCTTCGGTGGGTCCGTTCGATACCCGTGCCTGATGCCAGGCAACGATGTGGTCGAACCATCGCCTCAGGGTTCGACCCAGGGACTTGACCTCGGGGGGACATGATTCGTCTTGGAGGTCTTCTCCGAGTTGGGCGACGAACTCGGTGGCCAGATCGGGATCGTCGATCTCG
>JBHJOQ010000146.1:0-4454 GCA_050329555.1 Acidimicrobiia bacterium
CCGTCTTCGGATTCGAAGCCATCGGCCTGGGAGCCCCCGACCCGGGAGCGGTTGCGATCTGGGCGGTTGCCTCCTTTGTAATGGTTTCGGCTGTCGGATCGACAATGCTCTGGAACGACCGCCTCCGTCCTGCACTCGCCGATCCGCGGATATCCGGGCTGGGAAGGCGTGGGGCAGTGTTTCAGATTGCGTTCCGGATCCCTATCCTGACCGCATTGATCGAGGAGGCGTTCTTCAGGGGAGTGCTCCATGCGGCTTTGACTGCTGCCTACTCGACACCGGTGGCGATTCTGGTCGGGGGAGGACTATTCGGTCTCTGGCATCTCGGGCCCGCCCTGGAACAGTCCGAAAACCATCTGGGTGACAGTTCCACCACTCTGCACGTGGTCGCCACCATCATCTTTACCATGTTGGCGGGCTTCGGATTCGTCGCTCTGCGAATCGCGACCGGGTCGATCTGGGTCCCGGTGGTGGTCCACGCACTCCTCAATATCACCATGGCGCTGTTTGCCAGGGTGGCCGGAGGGCCACGCTTCGCGGGTACTCCTCGAATGATGAGTAAGCAGTCACTACCAGACAGGGTTAGCCTCTGTAGACCTCTGCCGACACAGTCGGGGTCGATGCAGGCGATGCCACCCGTGGATCAATCGAAGTAGACGAGGTCAAGTGGTTGCTAATAGGCGGGATAGCCGAGCGAACCGGCGCCGTAAGGGCATACACCGACTTCTTCTGCGATCGAGAGAATGCAGAGGGAAGCAAGTTTGATCGAGGACTGGCTCGGCGCGCTCTAGATTCGGAGATTCTGTCCCAGGCTTGCCTACAATCGCCGGTCCTGACAAAGGGGGTTCTAACCAATATGAGTTCAATCGTTGAAGCACGCGGTCTCGTCAAGAAATACCGCGACGTGGTGGCCCTCGACGGGCTCGACGTCGATGTCGCCGAAGGCACCGTTCTTGCTCTCCTCGGTCCCAACGGCGCCGGCAAGACGACGGCGGTGTCAATCCTCACCACGCTTCTCCGCCCCTATGAAGGGAGTGCCCGCATCGCGGGTGTCGACGTGCTGGATAATCCGGAAGAGGCGCGCAAGGTGATCGGGCTGTCCGGACAAAGTGCTGCTGTGGATGAGCACCTGTCGGGCTTCGAGAACCTCGACATGATCGGCCGGCTCTACCAGTTGGGCCGGGTACGAGCACGCGATCGGGCGCGTGAGCTGTTGGAACGGTTCGACCTCACCGACGCTGCGGACCGCCCGGTGAAGACGTACTCGGGAGGTATGCGGCGGCGCCTCGACCTCGCAGGTGCGCTCGTTGCCGAATCGCCGGTACTTTTCCTCGATGAGCCGACGACGGGTCTCGATCCGAAGAGCCGTACCGACTTGTGGAACGTCATCAAAGACCTGGTGAGCCGAGGGACGACACTTCTCCTCACCACCCAGTATCTCGAGGAGGCCGATCGCCTTGCAGATCGGATCGTGGTCATCGATCACGGCAAGTCGATCGCCGAAGGCACCGCGGACGAGTTGAAAGAGACCATGGGCGGGGAGCGGATCGAGGTCACTCTGGCCCGTGAGGATCAGATTGAAGAGGCGGCCTCGATCCTGAGCTCGCTGGCGCTCGGCCAGGCCCATTCCGACGGCAGGGCGCGAACTCTGGTGGTGCCGATCACGGGCGGTGCCCGGACGCTCACCCGTGCCCTGCGGGAACTGGATCAGGCAAAGGTGGAAATACAGGACGTGGGCCTGAGACGTCCGACACTCGATGACGTGTTCCTCTCGCTCACGGGACATGTCGCTGAATATGAAGGTGACGCCGGGCTCGAAGGCGCGGGCGTTGCAGAAGGTGGGGAATCATGAGCGGGTTGGCGCAGACTTTTTCCGACGGGGCGGTGATAGCCAAACGAAATCTGATCAAGATCAAGCGGGTTCCGGAGGTCCTGGTATTCGTGCTGATCTCGCCGATCATGTTCGTTCTGTTGTTCGCCTACGTCTTCGGCAGCGCCATTGATATTCCGGGGGGTTCCTATCGGGAGTTCTTGATCGCCGGGATCTTTGCCCAGACCGTTATCTTCGGCGCCACATTCACCGGGGCTGGCATCGCTGAGGATATGCAGAAGGGAATCATCAATAGATTCAGGTCGCTTCCGATGTCACGGTCGGCGGTGTTGCTGGGGCGGACCGCCAGCGACGTTGTCTACAACGTGCTCTCTCTGTTCATCATGGCACTCAGCGGATTGCTCGTGGGTTGGCGGATGCACAATGGTCTTTGGGACTCGGTGCTCGGGTTCACGTTGCTGCTGCTCTTCGCATACGCCTTCTCGTGGGTGATGGGATACGTCGGCCTGTTGGTGCCGAGCGTCGAGGTGATAAACAACGCCTCGTTCATCGTCATCTTCCCGCTGACCTTCATCGCCAACACCTTTGTCCCTTCCGACAATCTGCCCACAGTGCTCAAGGTGTTTGCAGAGTGGAACCCGGTGTCGGCGGTTACCCAGGCAACCCGGGAACTATTTGGCAATATCCCCCCCGGCACCCCTGAGCCCACCGTTTGGCCGTTGCAGAACCCGGTCATGTACACCTTGATGTGGGTCGTGGTGATCATCGCCATCTTCGCCCCCCTTGCTGTCCATCGTTACAAGACGATGGACGGGACACGATGACTGGCTCCCTGACGTAACAGCCCTCGGTGTCAGGGGCGTCCTCAGCATCGCATTCGACGATTTCCGCATCCTGCTGGAACACGCCTGGCGCGTTTTGGAGTGAAATGCATCAAAATCCGCCCGTACCGGCGACAATTTCACCGTTCATGAGAAAACTCTCATGAACCTCTTATGCAGGCCTTAGGGCCAGCGAGGACTCTTAGGTCATGTTTCCAGTGAATTCAGTTGGTCGTGGCGCCGTCGACCCCGACCTGTCGGGCAGCGAGACGCTTCTGACCGAGAGGGTTCCGGCACCGGTGGTTGCGGTCATCGAAGCCGCCGGCTCGCGTCTCACAGGGCTAAAAGCCGTGCAGTCTTCATGGTGGCCGGGCAAGCAGCTGACCGTCCGATTCAGCGTTTCTGCTGAAGGCGGTCTGTTGGAGGGTGATCACCAGATCGTGGCCACCGCTGGCCGCATTCCGGACGGCGCTGCCCTGGTCGAGGGGCCGAATGGAGCTGTGGGTGTATGGAGGGTCCCGAACGATCCCAGCCTTCCCGGACTGCCTTCAGCTCTCGATCGCCGCACTGTCTCCCGGCTGGTCGAAGATATGGGCATCAGGACCTCTGTCAATTCGATGCGGTTTCGCGCCTATCGTCCGGGCCGGCGCGGCGTGGTCGAAGCTGTCGGTTCCCCACAATCGCTGTTCTTGAAAGTGGTACGCCCGAAAGCAGCGAAGTCCCTGCATGAGAAGCACCGGCACCTATCGGCAGGTATGCCGGTTCCCGACAGTCTCGGCTACTCGGGAAACCTCGGTGTGGTCGTTCTCCCGGCAATTCCCGGAGCCGACCTCCGCCGGATTTTACGGGACAACGACGCGATGCTGCCCGATCCCGCAGCTGTGGCGGCTTTGATCGATGATCTTCCGTATCCCTTCGACGACAGCGTGACCAAGTCTTCGATCGACAAGCTGCCGCGGGTAGTTGACCTCCTTTCCCGGCTCGTCCCCTCCGAGGCAGACCGCCTCGGGCAACTTGTCTCCACAATCGGGCCCGACGAGCGCGATGCCGACGTTCCGGTCCACGGTGACTTCTATGAGGCGCAGGTGCTGGTTCGCGACGGTCTGCCGACGGGTTTGATCGACGTAGATACGTACGGATGGGGCCGGCCCGGTGACGACCCGGCGATGATGTTGGGCCATCTGACATTGCTGGCCGACGGTGCCCCGAATCCGAATCGGGTGCTTGCCTTCGCCAGCCGCCTTCAAGCGATATGGGAGGCCAGTCTCGACCCGGTAGATCTGAGGAGGCGGACTGCTGCCGTCATCCTGGGCCAGGCCACCGGCCCGTTCCGGGTGCAGCGCCCCGAGTGGCCCTCGGAGACCTCGTCGAGGATCGACATCGCCCAGCGCTGGGTCGAACGGTCGCTCTGGGCGGATAAGAAGAGTCTCATCCTTGCCTCAGGTATCTCTCACGATCGTCCCCGATCATTGAAATCGTAAGGCACTCGAAAGAAGGAGCAAGACCATGCAAACTAGAGATCAGGTAAAGAACTGGAAAGTCGTGGTGAGCGCAGCATCGGTGGCTGCACTGGGCTTCACCGGTCTCGCCGTGGCCAGCCCCGGTGGTTCCAATAACCCCCCGCCGGCGATCAACGTCCAGGACCAGAGGGGAGATTCGGCTGACCTGAACACCACAACTTCCACGCATTCGTTCGAAGTGGTGCCGGGTCCGGTCACCCAGTTCGACTCGATTGATTCCACCGACGACTCTCTGTTGTCCAGCGCATCGCTCGACACCTCTCCGGACTCTCCGGACTCTCC
>JBHJOQ010000029.1:0-20762 GCA_050329555.1 Acidimicrobiia bacterium
AGCACATCAACGACTCTCTCGGGCATCCGACCGGAGACAAGCTGCTCCAGTCGATAGCTAAGCGACTGGTCGGATGTGTTCGGACTTCCGACACTGTCAGCCGTCAGGGAGGCGATGAATTCGTCGTCCTTCTCACCGAATCGCGACAGTGGGAGGATGCAGTCGTGGTCGCTGAGAGGATTCTCAAGGCGGTAGCGCAGTCCCATCCGATCGAAACCCACGATCTCCATGTCACCACCAGCATCGGGGTGAGTGTGTACCCCGACGACGGCGAAGACGCCGAGACACTGATCAGAAATGCAGACATCGCCATGTATCAAGCGAAGGAGAGGGGTCGCAATAGCTACCAGTTCTTCAAGCCGGCGATGAACGTGCGCGCCGTTGAGCGTCAGTCGATTGAGTCGAGCCTCAGAAGCGCCCTGAAGAACGATGAGTTCGTGCTTCGATATCAGCCCAAAGTGGATATGCAGACCGGGTTGATCACGGGTGCTGAAGCATTGATCCGATGGAACCACCCCCTTCGTGGCGAGCTGGCGCCGGGGCAGTTCGTGTCGATTGCCGAGGACAGCGGCCTGATCCGCCAGATCGGCCGCTGGGTGTTGCGGGAAGCTTGCGAGCAGGCCCGGACCTGGATCAACGGGGGATTGCCTCCGATCAGCATTGCGGTGAACGTGTCCGCAGCCGAGCTGAGTGATGAGACCTATGTGCAGAGGCTGTATGCGACGTTGAGCGAGACGGGAATGGATCCATCGTCGCTCGAACTCGAGCTGACCGAAAGCGTCCTGATGAGACACGCCCATTCTGCAGCAATCATCCTTCAGGCCTTGCGAAAGACGGGGATCCAGGTCGCTCTCGACGACTTCGGCACCGGTTATTCCAGTCTCAGCTATCTGCGTGACTTCCCGATCGACTCGGTCAAGATCGATCGATCGTTCGTCGACGAGGTCACATCGGTCATCGAAGACACCAGCATTGTCAAGGCTGTGATCGGCATGGCACAGAACCTCGGGCTGCGGGTGGTGGCCGAGGGTGTCGAGAACGTCGGCCAGCTCGAATTCCTGCGAGCGCATGCCTGCGACGAGGCACAGGGCTACTTCTTCAGTCGACCCGTCGATCCTGATGCATTTGCGGAGTTGCTCCGCTCCGGGTTCGGCCCTGGGTACACGGGGTCCGAAGACGGTATAGAGGAAGATGAGGTCACCGAGTTAACGTCGTCTCTCACAGTCCAATAGGCGGTCGACGAGCTCAGTGAATCCGAATTTTGGTTGTCCTGGTCGGCCAGATGGGCGTCGGGAAGACGACTGTTGGCCGGTTGGTTGCCGATCGCCTCGCCCTGCCCTTTTTCGATTGTGACGCTCAGATCGAAGAGATCGCCGGCCGAACCAGCAGAGAGATTGCTCGTAGAGACGGAGTCCCGGTACTGCACGCACTGGAGTTGTCGGTCCTGCTGGCGGCCCTCGAACATTCAACTGCCGTGATCGCAGCTGCGGCCTCCGTCGTCGACACCCGGGAGGGCAGGGATGCCATCGGTGGGGCTACCTGTGTCTGGGTCGATCGGGTTCCCGATGCCACTGCACGCCCAGGGGAGGATCACCGTCGTAGCGTCGACGCCGAGGAGCACCTGGAACGGCGGCGCCCGGTCTATCAAGACCTGGCCGATCTGGTCCTGACCGGGCCGGGAACGCCGGAAGAGTTTGCCGATCGCGTAGTCGGGTTCCTCGGCAATAACTCCTGACTGATGTTTCGAGGGTTCTCTGACGGGTAAAGGCCCTTCGATAGGCCGCAATGGCCCTAACCCGAGAGTCAATTCTGAAATGGCCGAAAAGACAAAGCACTTCGGCGACAGCGTGGTCTTCGACGGCGAGGATGCACCGGACGGTGCCCGGGGCATGGCCCGGATCCCCGATGAGCTGGTCGAAGATGCAGTCGAATCGGCCGAGGAGTGTCCCGGGGAGTGCATAATGATCGAGCCCTACTCGGAGGAAGCTGTCCATGCCGCGTGACGAGAACAATCTGCGCCCCATCGAATCGGTGATCCTCCGGATGCGTGACGAAGGTCACGATTCCCCGGAGATCGGCAAACGGATCGGCAAGAAGCCGGGAACTGTCGACAGGATCGTCGAGATGATCGAGCACAAAGAAGATGTAGAACCATCACCCCGCCAGCGTTCAGGAGCCCGCCCGCTGGAACGGGTGATTCGCAAGCTACGCGCCAGGGGCGAGACCTACGGCGAGATCGGGAACCGGCTGGGACGAAGCGGCGACAACGTCCGCCGAGTCGAGCGTATGACTACCTACCGCCAGAAGGACTGAGACCACCGTCTCAGTCGACCGGCCGCAACGGCACCGCCATGTTGGTCGCCGACATGGTGGCAACCAGTTTTCCCCCGACGTCGTAGAGCTTTCCCTCCGAGACGAGCACTGTGCGTCCGGGTTTGATCACCTTCGCGACGACCCGGAACGGACCATCCTTGGCCGGGCGGAGCAGGTTGATCTTGTTCTCGATCGTCAGGACCGAAGCGTCGGTCGACATCAACGTATAGGCCGAGAAGCCACACGCAGTGTCGAGAGCTGTGCTGAGTACTCCGGCATGGAGATACCCGTTTTGCTGGGTCAGGTCATCGCGGAACGGGACCTGCAGCTGGATTTCTCCGGGTTCCACCGATTCCAGGATGATCCCCATCGTTTTCATGACCTTCTGCCGCCCGAAGTCGGCGATGACGCGTTGGCGGAATTCGGGGTCTGAGACGTTGAACTCGATCAAAGGTGCCCACGCTCTTTCAAAGTCGATTCGAGGCGGCCAATCCGCTGCTCGACCTCTGCACGCCCGGTGGCCCCATCGATGCTCTGTTTGATCGGTTGAGCATCGGCCGGCCCGTTGTAGGCGCCGGTGCCACCGAAGCCGCTGTCGGTGGCTTTGGCCGAATTGATGTACTGCTTGCCTATCGACTCGAGCTGGCTGTAACGCTGTTTCAGCTCCTTGATGAGCTCCGAAGATGGTCGGGTGGCGTCGCGGTCCTGCTGGTAGGACGCAGCTTCATCCCGAAGCCGGTCCCGCTCGATGTGGAGTTGGTTCTTCGCTGCGAACTCGTCGTCGCCTAGCTGCAGTAGCTGGTCCTGAATTGCGTCGAGCTTGCGGTTGATCTCTTCCAGTCGCTTCATCTTCCCTCCTGACCGCGGAGTCGCGATTACCGTGACCGCCAGTGAGCGGATTTCCCACCAATGTACTCGTGACGGAATCGTCGCCTCGCGACGGCCTGCAGAGCCTCGGGGTCTTCGTTCCTACCGAAGCAAAGATCGGGCTGATCAAAGGTCTCGCGGGGGCCGGTGTGAAGAGCTTTGACGCAGTCTCGTTTGTCAACCCGAAAGCAGTCCCGCAGATGGCCGACGGCGCCGAAGTCATCGCCGGGCTCGATGACAAAGAAGGCATTGAGCTGATCGGCCTCGTCCCGAATATGAGAGGTTTCGAGGCCGCGATTGCTGCAGGGGTCGACACCATCGGGCTTCTCACCGCGGCGTCGGACGAGTTCAACGAGCGCAACATCAACGCTACGGTCGACGAATCGATGCACCGGATCAGGCGGATCCTGCTCGAGGTTCCGCGAGGGGTTGAGACCCGGGCATACATTTCCACCGCCACCCACTGCCCCTTCGAAGGCGAGCAGGAGACCGACTGGGTTGCCCACCTGGTCGAGACTCTCCTCGACTGGGGAGCAGAGAGCGTGTACCTCGGAGACACGATCGGCAAGGCGACACCTGCCCATATCGAGGCTCTCCTGGCAGACGTCCTCAAGGTGGCCCAACCCGTGCAGTTGGGGGTCCACCTCCACGACACCTACGGACAGGCCCTGGCTAACAGCATGGTCGCGCTCGATCATGGGATCGCCCGAATGGACACATCTGCCGGAGGGTTGGGAGGTTGCCCCTACGCTCCCGGGGCCACCGGCAACCTTGCGACCGAGGATCTGCTCTACCTCCTCGACGGACTCGATATCGAACACGGCATCAGCATGGACGGAGTAGCGAAAGTCGCGTCCGAGTTCTGCGAAGCCCACGGACTCGATTACAACAGTCGTGCCGGCAAAGCGTGGCTGGCCTCACAGGAAACTGAATGAAGTCCATATACATCAATGGAGACCTCGACTCGATCCGGATGGGAATCCGGGAGTATGTCGAAAGGGAGATAGTTCCCAAAGCGGACCAATGGGAGCGGGACCGCGCCATCCCCAGGGAAGTGTTGGAGGCGATGGGCAAACTCGGTTACTTCGGGTTGAGGATCCCTGAGGAACACGGCGGTCTGGGCATGGGAACCATTGCGTCGGTAGTTTTTGCCGAGGAGCTCGGACGGTCGACATACGGGGGATTCACCATCACGGTTCTCGTCCATACCGATCTGGCATCTCCGTATGTGACCAACTTCGGCACTGAGCAGCAGAAGGACCGCTACCTCGCTAAATTCGCCACCGGCGAGTTGATCACTGCAATCGGGGTGACCGAGGCGGACGCTGGTTCCGATGTTGCCGCCATCCGCACCACGGCGCGCCGCGATGGAGACGGATTCATCATCAATGGCACCAAGATGTTCATTACCAATGGTGCGATCGCCGACGTCGTCTTCATCGCTGCCAAAACGAATCCCGACGTCAAGGGCTCGCGAGGAATATCGATCTTCGCCGTGGAGCAGGGAACCGAAGGCTTTCGGGCGAGTCGTGCACTCGAGAAAATGGGATGGCACTCGTCGAATACTGCGGAACTAATTCTCGAGGACGTGTGGGTCTCCGGAGAGAACCTGATCGGTGAGGAGAACCGCGGGTTCTACTACATAATGGAGAACTTTCAGAACGAGCGTCTCGCCATCATGGGCCAGGCACTGGGAGAGGCCCAGCGGGCAATCGAGTTGACCGTCGAATATCTGAAAGGGCGGCAGGCGTTCGGTGATGCCTTGTGGGAGAAACAGGCGATCCGTCAGCGCATTGCGATGCGCCAGGCCGAGCTGGACGCAGCCCGCGAGCTCACTTACCGGGCGGCCTGGCTGGTTGACCAGGGAGAGGACGCGGTGCGGGAGGCGTCGGAGGTGAAGGCCTTCGTCGCCGAAACCACCAACCGGGTTGTTTATGACTGTGTCCAGTTCCACGGGGGAATGGGCTACATCGCTGGAACCGACATCGAGCGGATCTACCGCGACGCCCGCATCCATTCCATCGGCGGAGGTGCCACCGAAGTCATGCTCGAAGAGGTAGCCAAGCGTCTCTAATCCCGTTCCTAAGGCTCTGGGACTCATATGTGATACTTCACGGACACGGTTCGAGCATTAGCTCATCCTCCGGTTGGCGGCGGTGACTTCCTCGGGCTCCAGCGGATTCCAGCCCAGCTCCATCGCCGACCAGACGGTCTTCGACTGCGGATAGAACAAGACCGGTACCAGCCCGTTGACCACCAGCAAGGCGACTAACAAACCGGTCCACGGAACATCGGGCCAGGTGATCAGGATCCCGGCGCCGAAGGTAATCAGGAAGGTGGCGAAGATGACGGCGGTATTGACGATCAGTGCGCCCGCCCAGTATCCAGGCTCGCGCTCGAACCTGAGCCCGCAGGTTTCGCAGTGTTCCTTGAGGGTGAAGTACGACTCGAATGCAAGAGCCCCGCATCGTGGGCACCTGCGTCGCAGTGCACGTGTCAGCCTCTTCGGAAACGGGGTTGAGGGGTCTCGGGGCACAGTCCCAGTATCGTGGCGGCGATGGATCAAGAGGAAAGCCGGCGTCTCCGCCAGGAATATGAGGATATCGGCCTTGTTGCTGAGACTATGGCCGATGACCCGATCGAACAGTTCAAGGACTGGTTCGCAGGTGCGGTGGCGGCGGGTATCTACGAGCCGGATGCCTTCATCCTCTCCACTGCTTCGATCGACGCCGTACCGTCGGCGCGGGCGGTCCTGTTGAAAGGAATGACCGATAGCTCGCTCCTGTTCTACACCAACATGGAAAGCCGGAAGAGCGTCGAGATCCGGGACAATCCACAGGTCGCAGCGACCTTCGCCTGGCTGCCGCTGCATCGACAGGTTCGGTTCGAGGGACGCGCAACCCCGGTCGACGATGCTGTCGCCGATGCGTACTTCGCAGCACGGCCCCGTGGTGCCCGCATCGCGGCTCATGCCTCCCGCCAGAGCAGCCCTGTCGCCGACCGCGAGATCCTGGAGCGGGTTTACGCTGAGGCCGACGCCAGGTATGGCGAAGAAGTACCTCGCCCGCCGTTGTGGGGCGGATGGGAGATAACCCCCGACATGGTCGAGTTCTGGCAGGGCCGGGTCAATCGGTTCCACGATCGTCTCCGCTACATCCGCGATGGCGATGGATGCGTGATCGAGAGGCTGCAGCCATGAGGGTCCATGTTGTTGGCTCGTCGGGGACATTTCCCACGCCGTCCAATCCGGCTTCGGGGTATGTGATCGAGAGCGGGAGTACCAGGGTTTGGTGCGAAGCCGGTCCCGGTACTTTCACCGGCTTGCCTGTCGCCGCGGATCTGATCGACGCCGTCTTCGTCTCCCATCGTCACCCGGACCATTGCACCGATCTCTTCACCGCCTACCACGCATGGACCTTCAGTCCCGAACCGAGGTCCGGCATCCCTCTATACGCAAACCAGGATGTCTTCGATCACCTTGCTGCGTTCGCCGGCAGAGGTATCGACGACCTCTTCGAGGGCACATTTGTCCCCTGCGTTGTCGAATCGGGTCAAACTGTCGTGGAAGGCGACCTGGAGATCTCGTTTGTCGAAGTGAGCCACTCCGTACCAGGAATCGGGACGAGGTGGGTTGGCGATGGACGCACCTTGTTCTATTCGGGCGACACCGGCCCCGGGGACTGGGCAGGGAGCCTCGGCAAGGTCAACACCTTCCTTTGCGAGGCTGCTCTGCAGGGAGAACGCGACGATGCGGGCAGGATCCGCCATCTCACGGCAT
This sequence comes from Acidimicrobiia bacterium, assembly GCA_050329555.1. Taxonomy (GTDB): domain Bacteria; phylum Actinomycetota; class Acidimicrobiia; order Spongiisociales; family ZC4RG35; genus MA-ANB-1. Next base: position 6,959 of record JBHJOQ010000029.1, read on the forward strand.
TTGAGGCGGGCCAGATCGCACGAGATGCCGGTGTCGACGAGCTGGTTCTCACCCACATTCCCCCATACCTGGACGTGTCGGTTTCGGTAGCGGAAGCGGAGTCTGTGTTCGGAAGGCCGGTGAAGCTGGCCGTCCCGGGAACCCGTATCCAGGTTTGACTCCGGGTCGCCTCCCGGCGATTCCGTCTCCACCAGCAGTTACCGTAGGTCCTGATGACAGAACGAGCTAGCGACCAGACCCGTCCCATCCGACTCGAGATGGGCTACACCGATGCCACTCCGGGTTCGGTGCTGATCTCGATGGGCGGCACCCGCGTCTTGTGTACGGCCTCGGTGGACAACGACCTGCCGCGGTGGATGAGAGATTCGGGCAAGGGTTGGGTCACCGCTGAGTACGGGATGCTTCCCGGCTCTTCCCCGCAACGGGTGCAACGGGACCACATCTCCGGAGGCCGGGCAAAGGAGATCTCGCGATTGATCGGGCGATCGCTGCGGGCCGCGGTAAACCCGCAGGCCATGTCCGAGCTCATGGTGCGGGTCGACTGTGACGTGATTCAGGCCGACGGCGGGACCCGGACCGCGGCTATTACCGGCGGCTGGATTGCCCTGCACCAGGCGCTGTCACATGCAGTCGAGCTCGGCTGGATCAGCGAGGTGCCAATCGTCGACGAGATCGCCGCTATCTCCGTGGGCATCATCGACGGCCAGCCCATGCTCGACCTCGACTACGAACTCGATGTCAATGCCGAAGTGGACATGAACGTGGTGATGTCGGGGCGAGGGCTGTTCATCGAAGTTCAGGGAACAGCGGAGAAAGCACCGTTCACGAGAGACGAACTCGACCAACTGCTCGACCTGGCCAGCAAAGGCATTTCCGAGCTTCACGCACTGCAGAGAGAAGCTGTCGCTCCGTGATCCCGCGCTTGGTCATCGCATCCAAGAACAAAGACAAGATCGCCGAAATCGAAGCTGTTCTCACCGAAGCGGGGCTGGCCGACGCAGTGGTGCGCGGCCTCGACTGGCCCGAGGTGGATGAGACCGGGGCGACCCTCGAGGAGAACGCGCTGCTCAAAGCTCGGTCGGTTGCCGGGTTCACGGGATTGCCCGCTCTCGGCGACGACACCGGTCTCGAGGTTGTTGCTCTCGCCGGCCGGCCGGGTGTCCATACCGCTCGATATGCGGGGGAGTCGGCCACATATGAGGAGAACTACACGAAGCTGCTCGGTGATTTGAACGGCATCGATGACCGCCGTGCCTGGTTTCGCACGGTGGTGGCACTGGTCTTTCCTGACGGATCCGAGGTCGTCGCATCAGGACAGATCGACGGCGTGATCACCCGGGAGCCGAGGGGGGAGAGCGGATTCGGCTATGACCCGGTGTTCGAAGTCGACGGATTCACCTTCTCCGAGATGGCCGATGGCGAGAAGAACTCGATGTCTCATCGCGCCAGGGCGCTACGCGCACTTCTTGCCCAGTCTGGCCTCTGATGCCTGATCGGGCGCAAGTGGTGATCATCGGGGCCGGTTTCGGTGGTCTCAATGCCGCGAAGTCCCTCAAGAACGTAGATGTCGACGTCACGATCATCGATCGCCGCAACTTTCATCTATTCCAGCCGCTGCTCTACCAGGTGGCATCGGCGGCCCTCAACCCGAGCGATATCGCCTATCCGATCCGATCGGTATTCAGGCGCCAGCGCAACGTGCGGCGCATCGTGATGGGAGAGGTGGTCGGGCTCGACCTGGAAAGAAGAAGGGTGAAACTCGACGAGGGTGCCGATGTCTCCTTCGACTACCTCGTGGTCGCCAGCGGGGCCACCCACTCCTATTTCGGAAATGAACAGTGGTCGGAGTTCGCTCCCGGTCTGAAGACCATCGAGGACGCCCTCTACATCCGGCGTCAGATTCTCTCCGCTTTCGAGGAGGCCGAGCGTCAGCCTGATCGCGCCGCAGAGTTGCTGATTTTTGTGGTTGTTGGTGCAGGTCCGACAGGGGTGGAGATGGCCGGGGCGATGGCGGAGATCGCCGTCCATGCCATGGCCAACGAGTTCAAGCACATCGACCCCACCTCGGCGCGGGTCGTGTTGGTCGAGGGTGCGCAGTTTGTTCTCCCGGTCTACCCCGAGCCTCTGTCCCTGAAAGCAAAGGGACAGTTGGAGACCCTTGGCGTCGAGGTGCTGACGGGTTCGTTTGTCCATAGCATCGACGGAGCTGGTGTCACCCTTGGGGACGGGACCAGGATCGAGTCGGCGACGGTGTTGTGGGCCGCCGGCGTCAAAGCATCTCAATTGGGTGAGTTGCTCGGGGTTCCGCTCGATCGTGCTGGCCGGGTTGTCGTGGAATCAGATCTGTCCGTCCCCGGGAGGTTGAATGTCTTCGTGATCGGTGACCTCGCCACGGTGCCGGGGGTCCCGGGCGTGGCCCCGGCGGCGATGCAGATGGGTAAATACGTCGCCCGGCTGATTCGATCCGACCTCATGGGCAAGGATCGCAAACCTTTCGAGTACAAGAACAAGGGCAGCCTGGCCACCATCGGCAGGGCACGCGGCGTGGCCGACTTCGGCAAGATCCGATTTTCGGGATTCCTGGCGTGGGTGGCATGGCTCGCAGTGCACATTTTCTACTTGATCGGGTTCAGGAACCGGGTGCTCGTCCTGATCTCCTGGGCTTGGAGCTATGTGTCCTTCCGCCGCGGGGCGAGGATCATCACGGGCCAACCAAAACCGGACTAAACAAGCTCACGCGCAATTCCAGGGTTCGCGACGACGCACTGTCATGATGGGCCCACCATTGTGATGACCTGGAGACCGAGACTATTTGGGGCGAACAGGAGCGGCGGATGCGGGAGTTGTCGACTTTGCTCGCTTCACCGAGCGACGAGGAGATGGCCCAGGCGAACGGTGGTCTCATCGCTGTGCGACCTTCGAGGGACGGCGAGGGTTCACTAGGTCTGGGGTGCGATGCGGGATCTCTGCAAAGAGGAGCGGTACCACAGGCGTGCCTCCATCTGGTAAGCGGTGCCGGACCTCATGGGTGGGCACCACGCCTATGTCGACGGCGAGGAGAACGGTAGGTACACCGCTCACTGCACCCCGTATGGGGAAAGTTGCTGGTTCGGTCCCGAACGAGAATCCGTCACCGAAGCCCTCGACGACGGCAGGCACCATCATCTCGGCCACGAGCCGAAACTGATCCCCTGGTGGCAACAAGCGCGATAGTCAGGCCTCAGGGGGCCGGGCGGCTTTTCTAGGCTCCCGGCATGGATATCGGTTCTCTCTCCGGGTGGCTCGATGAACGAGCGACCAACGGCGAATTCAGTGGTGTCGCCCTCGTCTGGAAAAACGGGGACCCACTCTTCGAGCACGCTGCGGGCATGGCTCATCGGGGTCTCGGAGTCCCGGTGCAGACCGACTCACGATTCCAGGTGGCATCGGTCACCAAGATGGTCACTGCGGTGGCTGCGCTCCAACTGGTCGAGTCGGGCCTGCTGGGCCTGGAGACGCCCATCACCGACGTGCTCGACCAGGACCTCGGCGCAGTCACACCGGCGCACATCAGAAGACACGATTCATCAGTAGCAGCAAGCGGGACTGGTGCGAAAGGAGGGCACCATGAAGGGGACAGTGATCAAGAGCGGAGCGACCTGGTCGGTCGTTGTGGACGCTGGGACCGACCCGAATGGCAAGCGGCTCCGCAAGTGGCACTCAGGGTTCGCCACGAAGCGCGAGGCGGAGCAAGCACGTGTTGAAATTCTGGGACGCTTATCCCCGTCAAAGGTCACCGTTGCCGAGTGGCTTCCTCTTTGGCTCGAGGGACGTACATCAATCGCCGAGACCACTCGCAACGGCTACGGGGTGGACGTTCGCCGCATCGTCAAGGAGTTGGGACCACGGCGCCTCCAGGAGCTGTCGGCGTCGCTTATCCAGGCCTGGTACACGAAGCTAGGGGACAAGTACTCGGCCAAGACTGTGAAGAACACTCACGGAGTCCTGCACAAGGCACTGAGCGACGCCGTGAGGCAGGGCATCTTGGTTAGGAATCCGGCCGACGATCTTGAGCTACCGCGCGCTGACAAGCCCGAGACGCCAGCGTGGACTGCGGAGGAACTCTCGAAGTTCCTGAAGAATGTGGCTCCGCATCGTCTGTACGCCGCCTGGGTGCTTACGTGTTCGACCGGGATGCGCCGGTCAGAGGTGCTAGGTGTCCGGTGGCAGAACCTCGATCTCAAGAGGAGACTCCTCGCAGTCGTCGACACAGTGGTTCCGGTGAATAACCGTCCTGTGCTTCGTATCGGCGAAACGAAGTCACGGCGATCCCGCCGCGTGATCGCCCTGGATGAGATGACAGTGACAGTCCTGAAGGAGCATCGCAAGCGACAGAATGCTGAGCGGCTCCGCGCCGGCGAGGCATGGGAAGACCTGGACCTCGTGTTCACGAATCCGTTGGGAGGGATGGTCTCTCCCGACTGGTTCACCCGGACTACCAAGGCTCTCGCTGTCGAAGCTGGTGTCCGGCCGCTGACTCCGCATCCTGCCGGGCGACACACTTGGGCAACATTGGCCATGCAGAGCGGAGTTCACGTCAAGGTGGTCAGTGAACGTCTTGGTCACTCGTCGGTGGCCATCACACTTGACCGCTACTCACACGTCACCGAGGGCATGGACCGCGAGGCGGCGGAAACGGTCGCAGCGCTGATCAAGTAACTGGGCTAGCTTCGTGACATGGAGTGGGTCGGCAGCTTTGAAGTTCCAGGCTCGGGAAATGCTGTCGCCGGCCGCTTGATAGTTGGCGATGAGCGGTCAGAGCTAACCGTCATTGCTCCCTTGGGTCCAAGCCGAGCTGGGGAGCTACTAGATTCCGACAGCCCGCAGAACCTGCCATTAGTGCGGGGCGTGACCACTGAGGGAACACCCGTTACCGCCGTTGATCTCACTCCGGTTGGGGAGAGCTGGCATTCCCGTGCCGGTAGCGCTTGGACTGTGGAGACATGGATACCTGGATACGTGGTTGAGGCGCACTTTGATTCCGAAGACCGTCCGACCTTTACGGGTGCATCCCTAAGTCTGACCTACCTAAGTTCTTGGCTCGGATCTCCACTTCCGAAGACCCAGGCCACCGAGAACTCATTCGCGCTGGAGGTTGAGACTCGAACACTGGCGAAGGCCACGCATCAGGTTGGTAGCTACGACTTTTCCGGCAGGGCGGGGACAACTTCTGGTTTCGACGCGACGAGCCTCGACTTTCCAGCAGTCGCTCTGGTAGAGCCGGCGCTTCCTGTTGAACTCGGAGAGCTCGTCGAAAGCATGATCACGCCACTGGAGGCTCTTCTTTGGGTGGCGACAGGTCGTTTCAGCGACACAGACCTTCATGTGAGGCTCGACGGCGACACTTCCGTTTTCGCAAAGGTCTGGGTCCCATGGATACGTCCCTCGGCTCATGAACCGCAAAAGCGGCGGCTGATAGGGCAGGAGATGCTGTTCCAGGCCGAGGAACTCCCCGGAGGAATCGAGGAAGGGCTGCCAAGGTGGCTAGACGTGTGGCCCGTTCTCAGGGATGCGCTTGGTCCCGTCATCGCGAGGGACAGGGCACCATTCAGCTACACCGACGATCGATTCGCCAGCGCAATCGCCGGTCTCGAGGCCTACTCATTATTGCGCCACGGTGAGTATCAGATGAGTCGTGAGGAGCGAGCTCTCCGCGTTGCTGCGATTGCCAAGGCAGTGGAGCGGGACAAGCCAGAGTACCTCGAATGGCTTCTCGAAGCCCTCGGCCAAGCGCACCGCCACACGCTTCGATCACGGCTCAACAAAACCTTGGACGAGGCGGGCGAACTTGGGTCGACTCTCCTAGGTGAGGCTCGAGAGAAGTTCATAGGGGCTGTTATCAAGTCGCGCAATCAGGTCGCGCACAGCCTCCCTCGCCAGGGAGGGCTCCCAGGTGGTGCCGCGATGCACTGGGCCTCGCGTGGCTTCAGCTGGCTGCTTCGCTACCTGGCCATGAATGAATTGGGATTTGCTCCGGACGCCAGCCGAGACCGGGTACTCGCGAGTCATACCTTCAGGCAAGAAGCCGATCTCCTCCAAGGTGCCCTGATGTCCGATGCTCCGGCGCTCTCGCCTGATGAGGAAGAGTTTCCGGCTGCTAACCCCTAAAGGACCGAACGAAGAGCTCTCTCGGTTTCGCGCATGATCTTGTCGAAGTGGGGCACATCCCCTGTGTAGCGCGGCATCTCGATGCTCCACCGCTGCTTGTACTCCCCGGCGCGACGATGCCACAAGTTTGGAAACGAGTCAGGGTCGAGGTTGCGGTGCGTTGCCTTTACGACGAATTGATGCCATGCGTCTTCCACGGATACGCCCTCATCGACTAGGAGCCGGTGGATGTCGAAAAGGTCGCGGCACAGGAGCCGCTGCATGACGCAACGGAGCTTCTCGGCCCCGATCTCGACCAAGCCGTAAGTTGGAAGGCTGGTGACTTCTGACTGGTCCGGATATCGATTGATGATGAGTTGTCGGACTGGTGGGTCGGTGGCTACCTCGTCGATTGCGATGTCGAGCTAGACCTTTTCCGGCTCCGCCTGATTGCGCGGTCCGGTGTACAGGATCAAACCATCCTCGACAGAGATCGACAGGCCGAGGTCTGCCTCAACCATGCTGGCTGTTTCAGCAACCAGCGCTAGCGCGTCGCTGTCAGTGAAGCCATTGGTGTTGACGTTGAGGTCAATGTCCGCCGAGTACCGGAAGGTCTGGAAGTGAACTGTCCGCAGCGCTGTGCCACCTTTGAAGGTGAGCGACTCCGAGGCTTCGAGTGAACTCAGGCGTTGAAGCAGGTGCGTAAGCACATAGTCGCGCTCGACAGTCTTCACATCGACTCGATCGACCTCCGCAATCGCGGTGAGTTGGTTGAGGGTCAGCATTAGGCGCCCACTCTCATCCCGATGAGATCAGCCGACATCGAATCCCAAGCGACGTTCCAATCCGGGTCAACCCAGACAACCTGATCGCTCGAACTACTTGGGTCCACTGGGAGTGGGGTGGCCGGGACTGGCATCTTGGAATGGATCCCCGTGGCGATGTCGTCGCGGCCTGCGGCCACCGCGACCGATCCGAGGCGTCTCAGCGCCGCTCCTGACTGCAGCCGTTCCGCATAGTCCACGATTGTGTCGGCATCGACTTGTCCAGAGAGTCGAAGCGCGGCGACGGTTGTGTCGACTCCCCCGATCAGGTCGGGACGTCTTGCCGCGTCGAGCAGGGTTCGGGGCAGATCTGAGGCGCGACACCCGTGGGCGACCTCCATCGCGCCAATGCTCAGGTAGTGGGGAACCTCGATGATCTGGCGGAAAGACCGTCCGGAGACTTGCCTGGTTCGGGTGGGGGAGGTGAGGGCCACCTGGACGTCGGACTGCGGGTAAAGAAGAAGGCTGTGCGATTCAAGAGCTGTGCGATACGCGATCCGATGGTCCCTGGCGCTGAGTATGGGTGCTAGAGCTAGGAGAAGGTCTTCAGTCGAGGAGTGTGTAGAGAGACGACCTACCTCTCTAATCGCATACTGGCCGTGGGCGACGCGCTCCACAAGTCCGTCGCGAACGGCACGCGACAGAGCATTGGCAGCGTTGGTTGGAGAGCCGCCAAAGTGCTCGCGAAACTCGGACGCGGTAAAGACGTTGCGATCGCGGGCCAGGAGATCGAGGATTTGGAGTGTCTTATTCATTCTCGCGATATTCACGGATTAGATGAATATCGCGAGAATCATACTTTCGCCGTATGCCAATTGCAATGGGTGCGTCCGACTCCATTTGGCGGCCGCATCGAACACACAATCGATCGAAATGGTTGCAAAATGGTTGCAGGCCGGCTTCTCGAGGATCTCACGATCCCCGAAAAACCCTCGTGCGGGTGAGAGGACTTGAACCTCCACGGGATCTCTCCCACAGGGTCCTAAACCCTGCGCGTCTGCCATTCCGCCACACCCGCGTTGATGCAATTCTTCATGTAGCTGCGAGTGGGTCGCCCGGGACTCGAACCCGGAACCTGTGGATTAAGAGTCCATTGCGCTGCCAATTGCGCCAGCGACCCAGCTGGGAGTGATTCTAACGTTCGGATCGCCAATGCCCAAGGCGTGGATATTTAGGCTCGCCTATCCATCATTCGGCTTGAACTGTAACCACCACCCTCATACATGGTGGCACTTCGTAGGCCTTCGGACTCGAACCGATGGTCGGGCTGGTCGGACTTGAACCGACGACCTCGACGTCCCAAACGTCGCGCGCTACCAAGCTGCGCCACAGCCCGGAGCTCCAGAGTAACCGCCCGGGAAATCCTATTGCATCTGATCCTTCAGCCGAGCTGTGGTTCGAACCCTGTGGCAGTTCGAACACACCACCTCGCATTTGGCGATCTCTGCCAGAAGCCGTTCTGTCCCGGAGCTGTAGACGAGTTTTGAGATGAGAGCCTCTTTGTCACCCAGATGGTCAAAGTCCATCGCTTCGGGCGGCAGTCGGCGTCCGCAGTCGGCACAAGGCACGTTCTTGCGGTCCAGAACGAGCGCTTTGTTGCGTGCAATCCTGCGTTTTCGCCTTGCCGACAGGATCTGAAGGTGGTGTGCCTTGTTGCTCGGGACGGCGTACCATTCGCGCCAGGCGCTACTGGAACACTCACGGCAATAGCTCTGAATCCGGGTTTGCGCTTTGTCTCGATAGTTATATCGCGAGAGTGGGAGCTCCCGATCACACCGTGGGCACCACTTCGAACTGGGCATGCTGTAATCGTCGCATTTGCATGTGACACATTGATTCGATCCGCCTGGCTAGGAGGATTCCGACCAGCCCGACCAAACGTTTAGAATTGACAATGATTCGCGGGTGTAGCTCAATGGTAGAGCTCCAGCCTTCCAAGCTGGTGGTGAGGGTTCGATTCCCTTCACCCGCTCGAATGGGCCGCCTCTCGGGGTGGTAAAGCCAGCCTTGCCCCCGTAGCTCAACTGGATAGAGCGACGGACTTCTAATCCGTAGGTTGGGGGTTCAAGTCCTCCCGGGGGTGCTGGTGGCCCATTCCAACATGGTGGCCGTAGCTCAGCCTGGTAGAGCACCTGGTTGTGGTCCAGGATGTCGCGGGTTCAAGTCCCGTCGGTCACCCCACGCGCAGCCGCCCGGAGAATCCGGGCGGCTGTGTACGAAATCTTGGCGTCGCGCACGCCATGCAGTCCGCAACCCTTAGGAACACAATGCCCACCACCGTCACAGAAGCCGGACCGTTCGAAAAAGTGGTCAATCTCCACATCACCGATGATGAGATCGATGCGGGGAAGGCGGCAGCGGCGCGCCGCCTCTCTGCCGACATGAAGTTGAAGGGATTCCGTCCGGGGAAAGCCCCGACGCCCGTGGTCGAGGCTGCGGTCGGGCGTGATCGGCTCCGTCAGGAGACCATCGACGACCTGATCAACCCCACGCTCAACCGCATTCTCTCCGAAGAGGATCTCCGGCCGGCGGTGAGCCCTCAGCTCGAAGCGATGGACAACGTCGACGGGGGAGTGGACGTTTCGGTGCGGGTGACGATCTGGCCGGAGATCGAGACCCCTCACTACAAAGATCGCAATGTCGAGGTCGACTCGCCGGAAGTGACCGACGACGACATGGACAACCAGATCAAGCGGATGCTGGAGCAGTTTGCGGTTGTCGAAGAGGTGGAGCGCGCAGCCGAAGAAGGCGACTTCGTGAGCATCGACATCTCAGCGACGCGGGATGGGGAGTCCGTCGAAGAAGCAAATGCCTCAGACCTTCTCTACGAGGTCGGGTCGGCCATGTTCATCGAGGGGATCGACGAGCAAGTGGCCGGCAAGTCCGCTGGTGACGAGGTCACTTTCGACGGAAAGCTGCCGGAAGGTTTCGGTGACCTTGCCGGTGCCGAGGTCACCTTCAAAATCGTGGTTCAGGAGGTGAAGGAGCGGATTCTTCCTGACCTCACCGACGAGTGGGTTGAGGAGAACACCGAGTTTGGCACTGTTGGCGAGTTGACCAACGAGCTCCGGGAGCGACTTGCCGACGCCAAGCTGCAAGCGGTCCACCGCCAGTTTGGCGAGCTGGCGATGAAAACCCTGCGTGACCAGCTCGATGTCGAACTGCCCGAAGCCCTGGTCAGGGCAGAGATGGACAACCATCTCCATCGGTTCGTCCACCGTCTCGAGGAGAACGAACTTACCCTGGACGACTACTTCGAGGCCTCTGGAATCGAGCGCAGCGTCTTCCTCGATGACCTTCGCCAGCAGGCGACATTGTCACTGCAAAACCAGTTGATCCTCGAAGCTGTGGCGCAGGCCGAAGGCATCGAGGTTACCGAAGAAGACATGTCGACCGCCCTGCAAGGTCTGGCGATGCGCGCCGAGGATCCGAGCGCTTTCATCCGGGCTTTTGCACAGAGCGGTCAAGAATTAGCTCTGGCCAGTGATATTCTGCGGAACAGGGCCATGGACGCGATTCTCTCGGGGGCTACTCCGGTTGACGAGAACGGCAATCCGGTGGACCTCGAATTGAGACTCAACGAAGTGGAAGCAGAAATCGTCGAGGCGGAGCCCGTAGAGGGCGAAGTCGTGGCAGAAGTGGCGGAGGAAGAAGAATGACACCCCAGAACTACGTAGTACCAACAGTCTTCGAGCAGACGAGTCGGGGTGAGCGCTATTTCGATATCTACAGCCGTCTCCTCAAGGACAGGATCATCTTCCTAGGCACGCCGATCGATGACACCATCGCCAACCTGGTCATGGCGCAACTGCTCCACCTCGAGTCGGAGGATCCTGACAAGGACCTCTTCATCTATATCAACTCACCCGGTGGGTCGATCACCTCGCTTTTCGCGATCTACGACACCATGCAGTACATCAAGCCTGAAGTGAACACCGTCTGCATGGGAATGGCCGCCTCCGCGGCCGCGGTGATCCTCGCAGGTGGAGCCCCGGGCAAGCGTTACGCGTTGCCCCACGCCCGAATCATGCTCCACCAGCCGCACGGTGGTGCCCAGGGCCAGGCGAGTGACATCGAGATCCAGGCGAAACTCATTGTCCAGATGCGTGAGCAGCTCAACGAGATCCTCGCCCATCACACCGGAAAAGAGCTGGAAAAGATCAGCCACGACACCGATCGCGACTACTGGATGCTTGCTGACGAAGCCAAGGATTATGGAGTTATCGACGGAATACTCACGCGTCGGGAGCTGGCTGCGGTAGCCTCCAAGTAGATGCCAAGACTCGGTGAAGGCGGGGAGCTGCTGAAATGCAGCTTCTGCGGCAAATCTCAGAAGCAAGTAAAGAAACTGATCGCAGGACCGGGCGTCTATGTCTGCGACGAATGCATCGAGCTTTGCAATGAGATCATCGCCGAGGAGTTCTCCACCACCGAAGAGGTCACCTTCACGGAGCTCCCGAAGCCTTCGGAGATCAAGTCCTACCTCGACGACTACGTCGTCGGCCAGGAAGAAGCCAAGAAGAAGCTCTCCGTCGCCGTCTACAACCACTACAAGAGAATCCGTTCAGGGGATATCCAGCGCGACGTCGAGTTGCAGAAGTCGAACATCCTCCTCATCGGGCCGACCGGAAGCGGCAAGACGTTGCTTGCCCAAACCCTCGCCCGTCAGCTCAATGTCCCCTTCGCCATCGCCGACGCAACCAGCCTCACCGAGGCCGGCTACGTGGGCGAGGACGTCGAGAACATCCTGCTCAAGCTGCTCCAGGCGGCCGACTATGACGTCAACCGGGCGCAGCAGGGCATCATCTACATCGACGAAATCGACAAGGTTTCCCGCAAAGCGGAGAACCCGTCGATCACCCGAGATGTGTCCGGTGAGGGAGTACAACAGGCGCTTCTAAAGATTCTCGAAGGCACCGTTGCCTCGGTGCCACCTCAGGGTGGGCGCAAACATCCTCATCAGGAGTTCATCCAACTCGACACGTCAAACGTTCTGTTCATCTGCGCGGGTGCCTTTGGCGGGCTCGAAGAAGTCATCGCCAACCGCCTCGGAGACAGCGGAGTCGGATTTGGCGCCCAGGTTCGCTCCCGCGCCCAACGGAGAACTGGGGAGGTTCTATCCCAGGTGATGCCTGAAGACCTGATGAAGTACGGACTGATCCCGGAATTCATCGGGAGGCTGCCGGTCACCGCCACAGTTGAGGACCTCGACCTCGAATCGCTGATCCAGATACTCACCGAGCCTAAGAACGCACTGGCAAAGCAATACGCCCGGATGTTCGAGATGGACAACGTCGAACTCGTCTTCACACCCGACGCTCTCGAGGCTGTCGGCGAACAGGCGATCAAACGGGGAACTGGTGCGAGGGGCCTGCGGGCGATTCTTGAGGAGGTCCTCCTCAACACGATGTATGACCTGCCCTCGCGCAGTGATATCGATCAGGTCCTCATCGACCGCGAGGTCGTGGTCAACAAGGTGAACCCAACCCTCGTACCTATCGTCGAGCCCTCGGCGGTGGAGCCAACCGAACGCTCTGCCTGAGTCGGCGCACCTGTTGAAAACTATTGGGCCTACTGGCCTATCGCTGCGCCCCGTTTTCTGTGTAATGTCGTGACTAGTCCACCTGACACGGCAGGAATGCACATTGACGGGTGAAGGGCAAGCTACAACTATGTGGTCATTAACCACGGATTGTGGTTGTTTGCTTTAGAGGGCAAAAGGGAGGCTCTGAAACCGGACCTTAAATCGGTCACCTTGGTCTGGTGGAGCTAGTGGTGAGACCGGCCCGTCCTGGGAGTATTACCGAAAGGGATGGGAAACTTAATGATTACGACTTTGGGGCCGCGTACGCTCCGACAACGGCTTTTGGTGGTCGCGGCTGCCGTTGCAGTCCTTGCGTCTCTGGTGGCCTTCTCCGCGCCAGCGGCATGGGCGTCGATTGACATCTCGATCCCGATAGATACCCAAGCTCGCGGGCCGGTCGGTTCACAACAGCTGTTGGCTACCGCCGACACTGATGATCTGGAAGGCCGGGAGTGCTCGGTGAGCGCCACTTCCGAAAATCAGAGCTCCGTGCATCCGAATAACAACCTGATCGTTGCCTCGGGCAGCACCAGCGTCACGTTGTATGACGTCGAGAGTGAGCCCGGGGGTACGGTTCACGCCGACGGCCTCCTCACGCTGGGCTCGACCGTCACGGTCACCCTGGTTTTTGGAGGGGATCAGAGGTTCTCGGCCGGAATAGTCGTGAACATCGACTGTGACGATGAGATTCTGCCGGCACAGGTCTCCGTCGACCCCAGCGCTTGCGTGATAAACGAGCAGGGCGTTCCGCTCGGCTCTGTGGATGTGGCTATCACTCCAGAATCGGGAGCAACGGTCACCGTGTACTCGGATGCCGCGCTGGAGAACGAAGTGGGGACCTTCACCGGCGCTGGTGGATCACAGGATCTCAGCCCCGGCACCTACTACTGGACTGCAGTAGCCGGGCCCGGCTACGAGCTCACCGGCGACACTTCCGGCAGCTTCACCATCAACGACTGTCCGCCTGATGAGGAGCCGGTCACGGACCTCGAGATCACCAAGATCGACCTTGTCGATCCGGTTGTTGTCGACTCGGACAACCCGACTGCTCTGATCACCTATGAGGTGACGGTGAGCAACAACGGCCCGGAGTTGGCTGAGAATGTGGTTGTCACCGATACCTTGCCTGCGACGCTGACCTATGTGTCCTCGTCGCCGGGGGTTGGCACCTGTGCTCATGCGGCGGGTGTGGTGACTTGTGAGTTGGGTGACCTGGCGGTCGGAGATTCGGTGTTGATCACGATTGTGGTCGAGACCGAGGCGGTCGGTG
>JBHJOQ010000056.1:0-13603 GCA_050329555.1 Acidimicrobiia bacterium
CCCACACGGATCCTCTTCTCCCGGGCGTGGCGCATCAGGTCCCAGACGATGATGAAGTAGGCCGGGAACTGCATCTCCTCGATGATCTTCAGCTCGTGTTCGACACGCTCGGAGACGACACCCGAAGGACTCGATCCGTAGCGCTCGTGGATACCGGCCTCGACCAGACGCCTCAGGTAAGTGACCTCGGTCTCCTCGGCAGGCACCGGGAAGTGCGGAAGCAGGATCTTGCCGACCTCGATGTTCACATCCGATCGCTCCGCGATCAGCAGCGTGTTGTCACACGCTTCCGGGTATTCGGAGTTGGGGAACAAAGCCCGCATCTCGGCCCCGGTCTTCAGGTAGTGCTCGCTGCCCTCGAAGCGGAGCCGGTTGCTGTCGCTGCGCAGCGACCCGGTCTGAATGCAGAGTAGCACATCGTGGGCGTCGTGCTCGGAGCGCCTCGTGTAGTGGGCATCATTGGTGGCGAGGAGGGGCGCATCGATCCGGCGGGCGATCTCGAGGAGATCGGGCATCAACCGCCGCTGCGCCTCGATACCGTGGTCCTGGATCTCGATGAAGAAATTGTCCTTGCCGAATACGTCCTGGAACCGTCCCGCCGCTGCCAGAGCAGCGTCGAAATCCCTGATCTGGCCCTTGTTGCCCTCCTCGCCGGCGTCGGGGGCCAGAAGCTGGGGGACCAACCCGCCCAAACACCCGGAGGTGGCGATGATCCCGGCCGCGTGCTCGCCGATCAGGTCCCAATCCATCCGCGGCTTGTAGTAGTAGCCCTCCAGATACGCCCTCGAGCTCAACTGGAGCAGGTTGCGGTAGCCGGTCTCATTTTCGGCCAGGAGGTTCATGTGAAAGCGCTTGTTGGCGTCGCCAACTGGCCGATCGGTCCGCTTTCCGTCTGTGAAGTACGCCTCGATCCCGATGATCGGTTTGATGTCATGATCCCGTGCGGCCCTGACGAAGTCGACCACCCCGTACATGACACCGTGATCGGTGATCCCTATCGCCGGCTGTCCGTCTTCGGCCGCCGCCCGCACCACATCGTTGATTCTCGCCGCGCCGTCGAGCATCGAGTACTCGGTATGAAGATGGAGATGGGCAAACGACACGATCTGGTGACTCTCGGAGTTACAAACTTGTAGTTTCTCGAACTTAGCAGCACGACCCGCTCATGCCACCGATCCCCGGACGGCTAACACCCGCGATTCAGAGAACTGACAATACCGCGAGGATGGCGACCCCGACACCAACCAGAGTTCGATACCGGTTGGTCTGCGGCCCCCGGATTCGCGACCACACCTCACTGATGAGAAACCCGGCGATGAGGCCTCCGAGGTGCGCCTGCCAGCTGATATTCGGGATCAGGAACGGAATCGCCGCATTGATGAAGAGGAGGAATCCCATCTGGGAGAGAATCGCCCGGCCCTGCATCGTGTTCCTGCGGCGCAACCCCCAGTTGAGCCACACACCGAACAAGCCGAAGATCGCCCCCGATGCGCCAACCCCGATATCGAAGGGGCCGCCGAAGTGGAATGCCACCGCTCCACCGACCCCGGCGGACGCGATGTACATCGCCAGGTAGGGGCCAACTCCGACTCCGCGCTCAACCTGGGGACCGAGGACCCACAGGGCCCACATGTTGAACAGGATGTGGGTGACCGATGCGTGAAGGAGGGCAGCAGTAAAGATTCGCCACCACTCTCCGACGGCCACCATGGCATTGATCTGGGCCAGGTTGGTGATGAGGAAGTCGTCGAATCCGATTACCCGGAGGACGTAGAACCCAACTGCGATCGCAACCAGGGTTACCGTCACCGGGGCCGCTGCAGCCGCGGTGCGTCTCGAACCGGTCGGAATTATCTTCTGGGTCCCCTCCTCTCGCACACACTCGAGGCAGCGCTGGCCGACCGAGGCGTCCACCGAGCAGTCCGAGCAAATCGGACGTCCACAACGGCTACAAGAGAGCAGTGTGTTCCGATCCGGGTGCCGGTAGCAAGTAGGTGCCGAGGTGGCAGATTCGTTACTCACGGACGGAACGGTAGAGCGATGACAGAGTTAGTGATCTTCGGCCATTTCCAGTGAGGAGAGCACCGACGACAGGTCGGCTGGCAACGGCGAACTCACGACCAATGTCTCACCCGTGGAAGGGTGTGCGAAGCGGAGCTCGCCGGCATGGAGGAAGATCCTCGGGGTGAGTCCTGCCTCGCGTCGCGACCCGTAGGTGGGATCGCCGGCGACCGGGTGCCCGATCGCCGCGAAATGGACCCTGATCTGATGGGTCCGGCCGGTCTCGAGGGTGACTCTCACCAACGCAAGATCACGCTCGGGGTAATTGGTTTCGACCCGGTAATGAGTTCTTGCATGTTTCCCGTCGCGGGCGACGGCACGCCGTGTCGGCGTCTGCGGATCGCGCCCGATCGGGGCCTCGATGGTCCCGGTCGGCGGCTTCAACACTCCTTGGACCAGGGCCAGGTACTCCCGTCCGATCTCCCGGGCGCGCAACTGAGCGGTCAACGACTCGAACGCCTCCTGGGTGCGCCCGACCAGAATCGCGCCGGAGGTGTCCTTGTCCAGCCTGTGCACCAGTCCCCAGCGCTCGGCGGCCCCGACCCCTTCCAATTCCGGATACCGGTGGAGGAGGCCGGCGGCCAGTGTCCCTGTCATCTGCCCGGTACCGGGATGGACCACCAGACCAGCAGGCTTGTCGATCACCACCAGGGCGTCGTCTTCGTAGAGGACTTCGAGGTCGATCTCCTCGGCGAGCATCTCGACCGGCTTTCGCAAAGGTGGAGCAACAATTCTCGATCCGGTCCGCACTTTCGTATTCGGTTTGGACACGACCCCGTCGACCTCTACCCCTTCGTCGACCAGATATCGGGCTGCGGCCCTGCTCACATCGAGCATCACCGCGAGCGCACGATCGAGCCGCTCTCCGTCCAGGTCATCAGGGACGATGACCGTCAGCGGTGAGTCCATGCGCCGATCACCAGCAAAGTCACCGCCGCCGTTATCGAGGCGTCGGCAATATTGAATGTGGGGATGACCCAGAGACTGATCCAGTCGATGACTTTGCCATCCAGCAAACCGTCGCCACGAAACACCCGGTCAGCGAGGTTGCCAAATGCACCACCCATGACGAATCCGTACGCGGCCACCTCGATGGTCGGCCGCTCGATGCGGAGCGAGAACAACAGGACGGCCACGATGATGACAGCAGCCACGGCCAGGAAGGGTCCTCCTGATTGGAACAACGAAAAGGCTGCACCCGGGTTCTCGTGGTAGGTGAACTCCAGGAATCCCGGGATCACCTCGACCCGCTCGTCGGCAAATCTGATCGAGGCGAGTCGCTTGGTGAACAGGTCGGCGGCCAGCACCGTGCCGGCGATTCCTCCAGCCAGGAGGTAGCGCCGCTTCACCGGAGCCGCGAACAGTCCACGCAGAAAGTGGTGTAGGGCAACGCTTCGAGCCGGGCTACAGGGATCGCCTCGCCGCAACGCTCGCAGAGGCCGTAAGACCCGGCCTCGACCCGTTTGAGTGCGTGTTCGACTTTCGATCTCAGGTCAATCAGGTTCAACTCGATGGAAAGCTCCTTTTCGAGCTCGGCCTTCATCGAGCCCGCTTCGGCGTTCCCGGGGTCCGGGCTGCGATCGGCCGCACTCTCCGTCATCCGGGCCGCTTCGCGTTCTCGTTCGTGGTCGGCGACCATGGTGTCGAGCCGTTCTCGTTCGTCGATAAGGACCTGTTTGAACTTGTTCAATGTTGACTTGGCAAGTTTGCGCGCCATTGGATTACCTCGCGAAAGGACGGGAACCCTACCAAGACCTCGCGCTAATGCCCAAGATTCCCGCGCACGCCCTCAGGTGTGGCGTGGCGGGCGAACAACACCTTGGCCCGAGATATCGCACCCCTGTGGGGGGCTACCGGTTTGCCGATGGCCTCCAAGAGTGTGCGGGAGAGCGCCCGTTGGCCCTACCGCCCGCGGGAGAGGCAGTCACCCGGACCTGATCCTCCCCTCGGAAGCCCCGCGATTTCGTCCCGGGACCACCCAGATCGCGCGTGCACACCCGCCTTCTATCGCTCGAACAGTTCTACCAACTGGCGTCCTCGATTACTTATCGGAACGTGACCGTTGCGCCTACCATTCTTGGCCCCTCCCGAATGAGAATGCCAGTTGTCCGAACATAAATCCGCTTTTACCAGGGTCACTCCTGGTGTCGACATCCCTGCGATGGAACAAGGTGTGCTCCGGCTCTGGCGCGAGACAGATGCTTTTGCCGAATCGGTCCGCCGCCGGCCCGCCGACAACGAGTACATCTTCTATGACGGACCGCCGTTCCCGACCGGGAGCCCGCATTACGGCAACCTGCTCGCCGGTGTCATCAAGGACATGGTGCCCCGCTACTGGACGATGCGGGGTTACCGCGTCGAGCGCCGCTTCGGCTGGGACACCCACGGCCTCCCCATCGAGATGGAGGTCGAGAGCCGATTGGGTATCTCCGGACCCCGGGCGATCACCGAATACGGTGTCGCTCGCTTCAATGAGGCGGCGAGGTCTGTGGTTCAGGCCAATACCGAGAACTGGGAAGTGCTGACGGAGCGCATCGGGCGCTGGGTCGACTTCGACAACGACTACAAGACCATGGACCCCGAATTCATGGAGTCGGTCTGGTGGGTCTTCAAGCAACTCTGGGACAAGGGCCTGGTCTACAAGGACTTCAAGGTCCTCCCCTATTCATGGGGCGCATCGACACCACTCTCCAACTTCGAAGCCAACAAGGATTACCGGGATGTAGAAGACCCTTCGATCACCGTCAAGCTCGAGGTGCTCACGGGCGCCGGGCCGGTCGAGGCCGGTGACTTCCTGCTCATCTGGACGACAACTCCCTGGACACTGCCCGCCAACCTTGCAATTGCGGTCGGACCCGGCAACGAATATGTGCGGGTCGCCGACAACGGAGACCACTACTGGATCGCACGGGAACGGGCCACAAGTGTGTTCGGTGAGCACCACGAGGCAACGACGGCGCTCCGTGGGGCAGAGATGCTCGGTGTCACCTACCAGCCGCCTTTCGACTACTTCGCCGATCAGCGCGAGCTTGGCGCTTTCGTCGTGATCGAATCCGACGAGGTCTCTGTCGACGAGGGAACCGGATTGGTGCACATGGCCCCGGCGTACGGTGAGGCCGACTTCTATGCAACGAAGAACGCGGGGATAGAGGCACTCGTCGACCCGGTCGACGCCGAGGGCGACTTCACCGGGGAGGTTCCCGACGTCGCCGGCCAGAACGTGAAGGAGGCCGACGCCGCGCTGATCCGGCTCCTGAAGGAGTCCGGCAAACTCGTCCACTCGACCCGGACCACCCACTCCTACCCGTTCTGCGAACGCACCGGCACGCCGCTGATCTACAAGGCGATCCCGACCTGGTTCGTCCGGGTCGAGGAGATCAAAGACCGCATGGTCGAGATCAACGACACGATCCACTGGGTTCCCGAGTATGTGGGGAGCCGCCGTTTTGGCAACTGGCTGGCTAATGCCCGTGACTGGGCGATCAGCCGCAACCGGTACTGGGGCTCGTGCATCCCGGTCTGGGAGTGTGCCTCTTGTGGGGAAGCAGTGGCCGTGGGCTCCCTGGACGAGCTGGAAGAGCTCTCCGGGCAGCGCCCTGATGACCTGCACAAGCACATCGTGGATGAGATCGGCTGGCCGTGCAGCTCCTGCGGCGGTTCGATGATCCGGGTTCCCGAGGTGCTCGATGGCTGGTTCGAGTCGGGCTCGATGCCATACGGGATGCTCCACTACCCGTTCGAGAACACGGATCGATTCGAGGCGGCGTTTCCGGCCAAGTTCATCGCCGAAGGCCTGGACCAGACCCGGGGGTGGTTCTACACCCTGATTGTCCTCTCCACCGCCCTCTTCGACAAGCCCGCATTCGAGAATTGCGTGGTCAACGGGCTAATCCTGGCCGACGACGGCCGGAAGATGTCGAAGAGCCTGAAGAACTATCCCGACCCCAACGAGATCTTCGATGTGATGGGGGCCGATGCCCTGCGGGCATTCCTCATCAACTCACCGGTACTCCGTGCAGAGCCGTTGCGCTTCAGCAAGGACGGAGTGGCAGACGTGGTCCGCACGGTGCTTCTCCCGATGTGGAACACCTATTCGTTCTTCACCACCTATGCAGAGGCGGACGGGATCACCATCGCCGACCTCGAATCGGCACCGGAGCCTGCTCACAGGCCCGAGATGGACCGGTGGATCCTGTCCGTGCTGCAGACGCTCGTCTCAGACGTCAATACCGAGATGGAGGGCTACTACCTGTATAACGTCGTCCCTCCCGTCCTCGGGTTCATCGACCATTTGACCAATTGGTATGTGCGACGTTCCCGCCGACGCTTCTGGGCAGCACGCGGAGAGTCCGGGGAATCCGACGCCGACAAGCTGGCTGCGTTCGCCACCCTCTACGAAGTCTTGACGACGTTCAACGATGCCCTGGCGCCGGTGCTCCCCTTTATCACCGAGCACCTCTACCAGGATCTGATCGCACGCCATGATCCGGCGGCGGTGCGGAGCGTCCACCACCGCGATTACCCGGTCGCCGACACCTCCATGATCGACCCAGAGTTGGAGGCCTCGATGGCCGCAGTGCGGGATATCGTGAGCATCGGTCGCAATCTCAGAAAACAGCAGGGGCATCGGGTGCGACAGCCCCTCGCGGTCCTCACCGTGCTCACCCGTGACAGTGCGATCGTTGATGCAGTCGGCAGGCACACCGACATCATCGTCGAGGAGCTCAACGTCAAGGAGATTCGCACCTCCGAAGACGAGTCCGAACATGTGACCCTCGGTGCGAAAGCCAACTTCAGGAAGCTGGGACCCGAGCTGGGTCCCGGGATGCGCCATTTTGCGGCACGCATCGAGGCGATGGACCCAGCAGACATCGAAACCGTCGTCAACGGGGGCACCGTCGTTGTGGACGGACGCGCGGTCGGCGTCGGCGACGTTGTGGTCGAACGAACTCCGAAGGAAGGCACCATCGTCGAAACCGGCGCCGGCTTCGCGGTGGCCCTCGACACCAGAATCACCCATGAACTCTTCAAAGAAGGCCTCGCCCGCGAGGTGATCAGCCACGTGCAACGCCTGCGCCGCGAAGCGGACCTCGAGGTCACCGACCGGATCGTCCTTGCCTGGGATACCACTGACGACCTGATGCTGAAGACCTTTGAAGAGCACGGCGAGCGGATCAGCTCCGAAGTGCTGGCCGGTGAACTCAGCCGCGAACCCGGTGTGAGCGGTGAAATTCTCGAGGTCGACGGCTACTCAGTGCACCTTGGAATCAAGAAGTACTGAGTCACCGCCTGGCGGTCAGGCCCTGGAATCGCTCTCGTCGTCTTCGTCGTCGTCACCGTCGGGGAAGTTGAAGTAGTCGTCCTCGGAGTCGTCCTCGGAGTCGTCCTCGGAGTCGTCCCCGGAGTCGTCCCCGGAGTCGTCCCCGGAGTCGTCCCCGGAGTCGTCCCCGGAGTCGTCCCCGGAGTCGTCCCCGGAGTCGTCTTCCTGGCCGGTGTCGTCGGTTGCGTCAGTTTCCCCTGACTCTGATCGATGACGGCGTCTCCCCGAGGACGGCTGGTCGGCCCCGCCGGCATCCGCCTCGAGCGCTTCTGCCCCGACGCCGACTATGTTCTGCCCTTCGGGCCCGTCCGGCTCATCGGCAGCCAGGTCTTCTTCAGGGTCGGCCGCCGCTCCCATAGACCCGTCGAGGTCGGTGATCGCAGTGTCGATGGCTCCGCTCATCTCCTCGAGCTCGGCGCCAACTGCCACCGAGAGGTCTGCAAGCTCCGACTTGACCCGACTGACCAGCCCATCGATCCGGGTGATCTCCTGCTCGGCTTCCGCCTTGCGCTGGAGGCGGGACTCTTCGAAGGTCTCGGACTCACTCCGCGCCTTGACAACGATCTCATCCGCTTCCGATCGGGCGTCGTTGATGATCCGCTCGGCTGTCTCCTGCGCCGCGATCAGCGCTTTGCCCACAGCGGACTCGTCGATCGGCGTTACCGGCGGCGGCGGTGTCTCGATTATGGCCGCCGGCACCGGCGGTGCCGCGGGGACGGGCTCGGCGAGGTCGTCCGACTCCGCGCCCTTGGATTCCAGTTCTGAGCGGGCAGTCTCCAACTCCTCATGGAGCTTGCGCATGCTGCGGACAACCTCGTCGAGGAAATCGTCAACCTCGTCCAGGTTGTAACCGCGCAGCGCAGTCGAGAAAGTTTTCTGTTCAATGTCTGACGGCGTCAGGGTCATTTCGCCTCCTTGAGATCGTCGTCAGAATAAGGGAAAACCGCTGGAGCATAGGTTTATCCATTCGGTTTCTGAAAAGGCCTCAGTCGATGATGGCGATGAGTATCTGAATCGCGACGATCAATACGATCGGCGAGAGGTCGAGCAGGCCACCACCGATCCGCAACGGCGGGACGATACGGCGCAGGGGAAGCATCACCGGATAGATGATCCGATCGAGGAAAACCGAGACTCTGGCCACCGGGTGGTCCGGCGTTACCCGGATCCAGGAGAGGATGATCCAAGCGATGACTGCGTACAGATAGATCTGGAGCAGGATGACAGCGAAGTCCAGCAACGTCAGTCTTCTATGTCGGTGAGCTCATATGCGCCGAGGGCAGCGAGGCGACGCTTCTCGTCACGGCTCAGGGTCACCCGCGGGGGGACGACGAGCACCAGGCCTTCGCCCACTTTTCTCATCGAGCCGTCGAGTGCGTAGATCAGGCCGGAGGAGAAGTCGACGATGCGCCGGACCAGGTCACCATCGATGTTCCGCATGTCGAGGACCACCGGTGTCCGGTCGCGGATACGGTCGGCCAGCGCACGGGCATCTGCAAACTCTTCGACGAGGAGGATGTCGGATTGGATCTCCACAGGGCGAACCATAGGACCGGAGTAGGCGGAAGACCCGGACCGGCCCTGGGCGACGTTGGCAGCGCGGCCGGTGGGAGGGGGCTCGACGCGACGCTCGACATCGCTCGCCTCGACACGGCGCGGTTCGACCCGGCGCGACTCGGACTGCTCGGGCGCTGGCGACGAATTGCTATTGGTGTCGCGCTGGTCGTACCCCGACTGGTCCTCGTCTACCAGTCCCAGATACACGAGCGCTTTCGAAAAAAGTGAAGACATCAATCAAATCCTATTAATGAGTTGAGTCAAAGATAGCCCGTCCCACCCTTATGATCGAAGCACCCTCCTCAATTGCCACTTCGAAGTCGTTTGTCATGCCCATCGACAGATGGCCGAGCGGATGAGCCGCTGTGGTCAAGAGGTCCCGAAGTTCGCGAAGCGACACGAAGAATCTGCGACTGTCCTCGGGGACCGCTCCCAGTGGGGGTATCGCCATGAGGCCCTGTGGATCGAGGCCCAGCGAGACGGCCTCACCGATCAGGTCGGATGCCTGCTCGGGCTCGACCCCACCCTTCTGCTCCTCACTGCCGATATTCACCTGGATCAGTATGGGTGGAGGCTGGCCCAGACCCTTGACCCACGCCTTCGCCAGCGAGCCACGGTCCACAGAATGCAGGAGGTGGGTGCTCCCCCGGATTGCCCTCACCTTGTTCGACTGGAGGGACCCCACGAAATGCCAGCGGATGTCGTCGGGCAGCTGCCCGACCTTCTCCACCATCTCACCAGCCCGGTTCTCCCCGAAGTCCCGGTGCCCCTCGGAGTGAAGGGCTTCGATCTCGGCAACCGTCCTGCCCTTCGAGACGGCGACAACGGTGATGTCAGACAGGTCACGGCGCCCTCGGGCCGCCGCCTCGCCGACACGCTCGATGACACGGTGGTAGCCGTTTAGGTCCACGTGATGCCCGCCTGGCGGGAAGGGGTCGCATCCGAGCGGTGGCTGAACCACCCGGGCTCGTGTTTCGTGCACACATCGGCCGACCAGACGTCGAGGCCGTCCAACGAACTGCGGACCGAATTGGGGAGGTCCACCGATGGCGAGCCCCATGAGGTCCGGGCGAGGTGTCGCGGGAATCGATCCACGACATCTGGACCAACCTCGAAACAACACGGCCCGATTCCCGGCCCGACAAAGGCTCGCTCAGGCGCGTACCCCGCGTCCGCCATCGCAGCGCGCAACCCGGAGACGACCCCTCCGGCAGCACCCCTCCAACCGGCATGGGCAATACCGGCCGCGCCCGGTGCCTGCAGGGCAACTGCCAGGCAGTCAGCGGTGAAGATCGCAAGTGGAAGCCCCGGCTCGGCAGTCCAGAGAGCATCGCCCTCGCCCGCCGTCCCGGGGGCGGACACCCGGACGAGGGCAGAACCGTGAACCTGGTTCACAGTGGCCCATTCGCTGGCGATTCCATAACTCTGCGACAGCTCGACCCGGGCCCGTGCATCGGATCTGAGATCACCGTCGCCGGCATGGCTGAAGACTACACGGCCCGCCGAGCCGGGCGGGGTGATCATCCCTGGACGAAGTTGGGGATACCCAGGTCGTCGTCCCCGGTTCCGAAGCCCGTCCGACGTGAGGTTTGACCGGATGTCGAAGTCGAGGCGGATCCTTTCCTCGGGCTGCGACGATCGAAGCCGGCTGCGATGACGGTCACCTTCATTTCCTCGCCGAGGTCGTCGTCGACAATTGCGCCAAAGATGAACTCGGCCTCTTCGTCGGCATGGTCGGAAACGATCCGCGCGGCCTGGGTCGCTTCGTGAAGGGTCATCGAGGTCGGCCCGGAGACCGAAAGCAGGACACCCTTGGCCCCGTCCATGGTGCTCTCCAGCATAGGAGAAGAAATCGCTCGCTCCGCTGCCTGGGTGGCGCGGTTCTCGCCGGTGGCCCTACCAATACCCATGACCGCGGCGCCGGCATCGGCCATGATGGTCCTGATGTCGGCGAAGTCGACGTTGATCAGGCCTGGAGTGGTGATCACGTCGGTGATACCGGTCACTCCGCTCATCAGAACCTCGTCAGCGAGGCGGAATGTGTCCGACATCGGCGCGTCGGGGTCACCGACGTCGAGGAGGCGATCGTTCGGGATCACAATCAGCGTGTCGACGGACTCTTTCAGTGCCTCGATGCCCTGTTCGGCATGCACCGCGCGACGCCGGCCCTCGAAGCCGAAGGGCCGGGTGACCACTCCTACTGTGAGGGCTCCGACCGACCGGGCTACTTCGGCGACGATCGGGGCACCGCCGGTGCCGGTGCCGCCACCTTCTCCCGCCGTTATGAAAACCATGTCCGAACCTTTGAGGACTTCTTCGAGATCGGCGCGATGCTCCTCGGCGGCGGCTCTGCCGATCTCCGGGTTCGCTCCAGCGCCGAGCCCACGGGTGACCTCGCGACCGATGTCGAGCTTCACATCGGCATCACTCATCAACAACGCCTGGGCATCTGTGTTGAGAGCGATGAACTCCACCCCGCGCACTCCGGCGTCGACCATGCGGTTGACCGCATTGACCCCGCCGCCACCGATACCCACCACTTTGATCACTGCGAGATAACCCGCGCTTGGACTGCTCACAAAACCTCCAACGAAATTGAACCTTGAACAAGAGGTTTACACTTGTTGGGCAAGTTAGTAAACCCCCAATGTTTAAGGTATTACTTTAGGTTTAGGGTTCTCCATCCTCGCTGTCCTCTTCCACATCCCCGGTACCGGTCTCTCCGTCAATCGCCTCCCCGTTCCCGGGCGGAACCACCGCAGGATTGGTCGGAGCGATCATGTTTATCACCGAGCCCCCGACAAGGGGCTCTTGGAGGAGGGTGGCAAGACTCAGTGCCTTGCCAGCCATCTCAACCGGTCGGCCCAGTCGCACTGCGAAGCCGCCGACGACGGCCCATAACTCGCCGGAGCGCTCATCGACGACTGCGTTGGACGCGAGTGCAACGGGAAGGGTATCGATGAACTCGAGGGCTCCGAGCACGAGCGGAGACTCCACGGCGTCGCCGGCGGGTACCGAAGGCAGTCGGATCTGGCCCATGGTGTCGTCCGGAACCGATTCGCCGGATAGGGCGACACCGTCGACGGCGCGCCGGTACCAGCCGTCTGCGGTTTCGACCCATGCCACCGGTGAACGCTCCGACACCGCGACGATGACCCCGCGTGGCCAATCGAGGCTGACGCTCGCTTCCTTCACCCACGGATCTCCGAGCAGTTCGGCTTCGACAGGTTTGGTCCGGATCAGTATCAGCGGCCTGCCCATGACCACGTTGTTCGCAGCGAGGACCGCGCCGGTCTCGCTGGACTGCACACCGGACACCTCTACCACCGCAACGCTGAATGTTGGGGAAAGCATCAGCCAAACGACCCCTCCCACCACTGCCACCACAGCCAGGAGGCGGAGGATGCGGTTGACGTTCCTGCGGGCGCGGTCTTCTGCGACATCGCGCCGCCTGTCCGCAAGCCGGGGATCAATCGTCATCATCGAAACCCACCATCTCGATCTCCGGTTCCAGGAGGACCCCGGTGCGCTCCGCCACGATCGCGCGCACTTCGAAGATGAGGTCGCGAATTTGCCGGCTTGTGGCTTGCTGGGTGGCAACGAAGAAGTTTGCGTGCTTTTCCGATACCGAGACTTCTCCTATTGCGAACCCCTTGAGCCCGGCGCTGTCGATCAAGTAGCCGGCGGTGGTGCCGGGCGGGTTCTTGAAGACACTGCCGGCGTTGAGGGTCCCTCCCGGCTGGTTCCCCTTGCGCCAACGGGTGATCCTGCGCAGCTCATCACCGCTCCCGCTGACGTCGGTCCCGGTGCCGGCGAATACCGCTGAGATAACTACCCAATCGGGCTCCAGGTTGCTCTGCCGGTACCCCAGGCCGAGGCTGTCGACGCCCAAAGTGAAGGTGTCACCCGACTTCATGGCGACAATGTCGGCACTGACCAGCCGATCGCCGGTCTCGAGACCAAAGCACCCGGCATTCTGCCGGACCGCGCCACCGACCGACCCGGGCACCCCGACCAGGAATTCGAGACCGGCGATTCCGGCGTCGACACTCCCTCTCGCCACCCGGGGCAACGGCGCTCCTGCCCCTGCCGTGACTTCGAGACCGCAATAGGAGATGCCCGCAAAACCACCCGCCATGTGAATGGTCACACCGGGGAAACCGTTGTCGGCGACGAGGAGGTTTGACCCGCGTCCCAGGACGAGAATGGGAAGGTCGAGGCCCTTGATGACCCCGGCAACCTTGGAGAGTTCCCCTGGCCCTTCGGGGCGCGCATAGAGCCGGGCGGGGCCGCCTGACTTGTAGGTGGTCAGCGGGCCGAGCGGGACGTTCTCTTCGAGGAGGCCCTGAGCAACAAGCGACTCGATGGTCATCGGCCGACTCTTTCTGCAAGGAGGCGGGCCAGTTCTGTGGGCACGAGGGTTATGTCTCCGGCGCCCATGGTGACGACCAGATCGCCGGGCGCGACGTTTTCAGATAGGAACTGCGCCAGGTCGATCCGGTGCGGGATGTAGTCCACCTCTCGCCCGGCCGCCCGGACCGCCTCAGCGACCAAATCTCCGTTGATGCCGGGTATCGGCGTTTCCCGTGAGCCGTACACATCTGTCACCACGACACGGTCGGCGATTGCGAGCGCTCTGCCGAATTCGCCAGAAAAGCGCTCGGT
>JBHJOQ010000004.1:0-13123 GCA_050329555.1 Acidimicrobiia bacterium
GGGCTGCGGCGACGGCAATCATCGTCACCACCGCCCCTCCGGCGAGCACATCCCCCAGACCCACCCGGAATGCCGACATGTGCGACAGCTTGCGGAGGGTGGACACGTTGGCTCTGGACCTGGTTTCGATGCGTTCCGAAACGACGTCGTAAGCGCCGAAAATCGCGACCTCGCGAGCGCCTTGAACGGCGTCGGTGAACAACGCAGCAGTTTCCCCGCTCTGGGCACGCGCATCAAAGGACATCTGTGCCACCCGACGCGCTCTTATCCACGGCGGCACCGATGCCATCAGCAGGGGAAACGGGAGGAAGACCAGGGCGAGGAAGGGTTCGATCCAAATTGCCATCCCAATGGCGGCAAGTATCGGCACCGCGATTGCACTGGCCAGTGGAGCGATAGTGTGGGCATAGAAGGGCTCGACCCTGTCGATGTCACCGATCACCCGGCTGACCAGGTCGCCCGTTCGGTCGTCTTCGAGGCCGGCCGGCGCCAGTGGCACGATTCTGCGGTACGTGTCCGCTCGCAACCGGGCCAGCAAACCGAAGGCGACCGCGTGCCCGGTGAACTGCTCGATGTATCGAAACGTGCCTTTGACCACAGCCATCCCGGCAAGAAGCAAGACGAATCCGGTCAGGGAAGAGTTGGCGCCGAATCCCACCAGGAGGCCCGCGGCAAGAGTCGGGATTGCGACGCCGAGGCTCTGATTGATGACACGGGAGGCAGCCGATGCGGTCATCAATGGTGCGAGCGGCCGTAGTCCTCGCAGGAGTCGGCGGGCGATCTGGGACCTGCTCATTGCCATTGCTCGATTCCGTCGCTCTGTTCGAGACGGCGTCGCGCCTCCGCTCCGGACACAACTCCTTCAAGTTTCCCGTCGGCGACGAATACCACCCTGTCCACCCCGGCGATGGTCGATCGACGATGTGCGATGATCAGGACGGTTCGGCCAACTGTCAGTCGCTCGATAGCATCGCGCATCCTGGCTTCGCTCTCGTGGTCGACGTTCGAGGTCGGCTCATCCAGGACGACAACCGGAGCGTCAACCACCAGGGCCCTCGCCACGGCAAGGCGCTGTGCTTCGCCCCCGCTCAATTGGAGGCCCCGCTCACCGATCTGAGAATCGAGACCACCGGGACGTTGCTGGACCGTTTTGGCCAGACCCACCGCCTCGAGAGCTGCCCACAACTTCGCCTCTCCGGATTCGGGCTGGCCAATTGAAAGGTTCTCCCTGATCGAGCCGTAGAACAGGTACGGTCGCTGCGGCACGAGCACGGGGACACCGCCCACCCGGACCGACCCGCTGTCGGGATGGAGAAGACCCAATAGTAAATGAGCGATGGTTGTCTTCCCGGCGCCCGACGGCCCCACCAGGGCGACGCGCTCGCCTGGCTGGATGACAAAGCTGATGCCACGGGCGCCCTCGGTTCCGTCCGGGTACGTGAACAAGACTTCGTCGAATTCGACGGAGCCTTCTCCGAGGTCCTTGGCGGGTGGTGCGGGGTCTTTCAGTTGACTGGCTTCGGCAATGAGGTTTGTTACCTCGGTCGCCGATGCCCTGCCGATCGCGCCCACATAGAAGAACCTCCCGATCTGGCTCAGCGGCTCGATGAGCATCCCCCCGAGGAGGACTATGGCGATTGCCTGGCCGACCGTGATCGCGCCATGCATCAGCCGGAAAGCTGCCATCAGGGAAGCGGCGACGACGGTGCCTGCCGTAAAGAGCGTGTCGACTGCGAGCAACGCAAGCTGGTTGACTCTGAGCAGGCTCATGGTCTCGGTCCGGAGGCGATCTGCTTCCAGCGCGATCTGGTCGCCATAGGCATCGGCCCGGTCCAGGGCCTTCAATGTTCTGATTCCCTGAATTCCGTCGACGAAACGGGCAGCGAGTTGGTCGGCGGTCGCGCGATATCGGGCGCTGACGGAAGCGAACCTCTTTTCGAGCAGGCGAAGCAGTAGAGGAATCAGAGGAAGGACGAGGAGGAGCACCAGTGCCGTGGCCACGTCGATTGTCGCCACAACGACGGCAAGCAGGACCGGGATCGACATTCCAGTCACCAGTTGCGGGAGGAACGTTCCAGCCAGCGCTCCCACGGCATCGATCCCCTCGGTGGCTTTCGTGACAGTGTCCCCGGTCCGCCTCCCCGACCACGGCCCGACTTTGAGGACGGCGCCGAGGGCGCGGGCCCTCAGATCGGCTGTGACTCGAGCGTAAGTGGTCGTGGCCGCGACCGGCATAAGAGTTGAGATCGCCGCTCGGACGACGAAGAGAGCTGTGGCCAGGGTCAGCGATGCTCCGAAGGGCTGATCGGAGACAACGAGGTCGACCACTCTGCCGATGGCGAGCACCGCTGCTGCGCCGAGGAGCGCACGCACCCATCCCAGGACGATCGAGAGGCGAAGGCTGCTCTTGCCCGCCGAGTACAGGGAGATTTTCGGTTCGGTTTTCGGCGCAGGTTCGGCTGCAGTCATGGATGGAGGCTCATCCTATGAATCGGTGGTCGTCTATGCGGAAGGGAGGTCTAGTGGTCGGTCGCCCAATTACTGACGGCGTTTCTCCGGCCCTCGAGTCCCCTGACTGCGTCGAAGTGCTCGCCGCAGCTCCCCGTGCGATACGCGCGCTACTCCTTGTCAGATGAACTCGATGGCTCGGAGCTACGCGCGCCCTATTTGACCGACAGACCACTAGACGACGCTTGACGCCCGGGCGGCGGTGTCTAGAAGCAAACGAGACCCCGGGCGGGGCACCCGGGGATCTCGCTTCTCTGTGGGGAGTTTGTCAGTGCCGTGACCTGGCCAATTTGCCGCACGGAAGGCGCTTCACCTGACGATTCGACACTCGGTCCCTAAGCATCTCAGTCCTGTTAACGCCGTAATCCGCATTTAGGGGTACGCCAACGTCAATCGGTAGGCGCATTTCTAGCTAGCTGGGCTTTACGGTGTTGTCCGCCGGTAGTTTCCTCCAGGCGCGCACTCAGACGCCGATGGGTGACGATCGATTTCTCCGGTCGACGATTCCCCACCATTCGTGTCACCGCAGGGGAGATCGAGACCAATCGCGCCCCGAGGGGCCACCCCAACTTGGACAAGGTGAACGCGGTGATACTCGAAGCCGATGGGTCGTTTTTGCTCATCGAGTCGAGCGAGGCCCCGATAAGACACCGTGACTCAACGCCGGGAGTGGGCTCCGAGATGCCGAGTCATCTCCGGGGGAACGCTCCTGGAGCGGGCAACCTGTGCGAGAATAGACCTGGCCGCCGTTCGGCGGCCGAGCCTGGAGGCAAACATGGCCAGCAAAGACAAAGGCGGTAAATCCGCCAAGAAGGAAGGCAAAGGCCTGAAGGAGAAGCGCGCTGACAAGAAGGCGAAGCGCGCCGTGTCGGACGCCAAGCAGGCGCGCGGCGCTTAGAAGACCCCCACTCGCTGAGGTGTCGGAAAGCAGTCCGGGATGAGAATTGCATTCCTGGCGCCGATCTCGTGGAGAGTACCGCCCCGCCATTACGGTCCCTGGGAACAGTTCTCGTCGCTCCTGACCGAGGGTCTGGTGGAGCGCGGCCTCGACGTCACCTTGTTCGCCACCGCTGACTCGGTCACCGCAGCAACTCTCGCAGCCGTCGCGCCCACCGGTTACTCGGAGGATTCGACCCTCGATCCGAAGGTCTGGGAGGCACTGCACATCGCCAGCCTCTTCGAGCGCGCCGCGGAATTCGACTTGATCCACAACAGCTTCGATTTCCTCCCGTTGGCTTTCACACGTTTGGTTGAGACCCCCGTTCTGACGACTATCCACGGATTTGCCTCTGACGCCACGTTGCCTCCGTACGTGGCGTACGCCGACCGGGTGTCC
Source organism: Acidimicrobiia bacterium (assembly GCA_050329555.1). GTDB lineage: Bacteria > Actinomycetota > Acidimicrobiia > Spongiisociales > ZC4RG35 > MA-ANB-1. The sequence goes on from JBHJOQ010000004.1 coordinate 3,845, forward strand.
TATGTCGCGATCAGTGAGGCCGATCGGCACCCGGCCCTCAAGTATGTGTCGACGATTCACCACGGCATCGACTTCAGCCAGTTCGAATTCAATCCTGAGCCGGACGACTACCTGCTCTTCTTTGGCAGGATCCACCCGGACAAGGGCACCGCGGAGGCCATCGAAGTGGCCCGCGCCACCGGGATTCCTCTGGTGATCGCCGGGATCATCCAGGATCAGGGTTACTTCGATCGGGAAGTGGCGCCCCACATCGATGGCCGGGATGTCCGCTACTTGGGCTCGGTGGGACCTGGGGAGCGCAGTCGCATTCTCGGTGGCGCCACCGCCCTGCTTCACCTGATCAACTTCGACGAGCCTTTCGGCTTCAGTGTGGTCGAGTCGATGGCATGCGGGACTCCCGTCATCGCCAGCCCTCGAGGCTCGATGCCGGAGATCGTCTCCCATGGGATCAACGGTCTCCTGGTCGAAACGCTGGATCTTGCCATCGGCGCCGTCGAGACCGCCAGGTCCCTTGACCGGCGCGAGGTCCGGGACTCGGTCGCGGATCGTTTCACGGTCGAGCGCATGGTCGACAGCTACATAAGGGTCTACCGACAACTGGTCGGATGAGACGGGATCAACCGGTGAGGCGGTCCAACAGCTTGTGGAGTGGCACGAGGGCGATTCGGCTGCCCACATCGGAGAAACCGTAGGGGAGCACCAGCATTTGGTTGTGGATCATGCTCCCGCACGAGTAGACGACGTTGGGGACGTAACCGTCGCGTTCGGATTCATCAGGGGTGAGTAGCGGTTCCTTTAAATGGCCGATCACCCGCCATGGCTCGTCCCGGTCGAGAAGTATGGCTCCCAGGCTGTATTGCCGCATCGGACCGACCCCGTGAGTTATCACCAGCCAGCCGGCCTCGGTTTCCAGAGGAGACCCGCAGTTGCCGATGTGCATGAGTTCCCACGGCCGCTCGGGTACCTGGATCTTCGCACTTGTATGCCACTGCCGGACGTTCTCAGACAGCATCAGGTAGTTGTTTTCGTTGTCCTGTCTGGCCAATGCAGCGTATTTGCCATCGATCATCTTCGGGAAGATCGCCATGCCCTTGTTCCGGGCGCCGTCACCGATGAGCGTTGCGATTCGGAAGGAAAGGAAGTCCTCGGTCTCGATGACCTGGGGGAGGATGTTGAATCCGTCATACGCCGTGTAGGTGGCGTAGTAGAGAACCGAGCCATCGTCGTGGGTGAACCTGACGAAGCGAGCATCTTCCATGCCCTGGCTCTCGGTGGGCCCGGCAGGGAAGATCACGCGATGTGAGATATCAGATTCGGGGTCGAAGATGGACTCGTAATTCGAGGAGGCGAGCCAATGGATGGTGCGCACTGTTTGGGCCGACATCGGTGGTGAAGTGCCGGCCCCCCCTACCGTGGCGAGGGCCTCCTCGAGTTGGTTGAGCAGAAAACGGTCGGGAACCAGGTCGAGGATGGAACGGGCTGTGTCGTCGAAGACGCCTAGTTCGGTGAGCTTTGCCACGAAGATCTTCTTGTCGTAGAGCGGGGCTCTTCTTTCGGCTGTTGTGGTGTGCCGGTTGGGCTCATTGAGCGTGATGCCGCCCTCGGCCCCGATGACCCCGGAACGAAACTCAATCGAGGAGATATGGCCCTCACCGATCGCGCGCAGGCTGATGATGAACCTGGTCTCACCGGGCTGGAGGCCCTCCTGGTCGGGATGGGGCACTATCGAGGGGTTGGTCAAAGCCGCCGCCTCGAGCGAGTACTCATTGGTGAAGTAGGCGCCGATCAGCTGGCGCCGCTCGTCCGACAAATCGGAGCGCCCGCCAATCCGATCGGCCACAGCAGCAAAACTCGCCTCCAGAACTGCCTCGAGATCTCGGTGACGCCCGGAAAACTTCGAGAGGATCGATTTCGAAGTTGCTGTCACGTCGGTATCCGACATCGCGAGGATCCGTTCGACTACCAACTCGATGCGGGTGCGACCACCCGGGAAAACTTCGTCGATCGGCATGTGGCGCTTGGCGATAACCCGACCGGGGTCGGGCATGAGCCGGGTGTCGGTTCGAAATACTTCAACTGGCTCAACCTGCGACGAGCCGGTCCTCGCGGGCGTCACTGCTCGGGATTCGGGGGCCCCGCCACCCCGGCTCTCATCGCTGGAAATTGCTTTACTTTCTTCTTGGCGCAGTGGTCTCTCCCTCCAAGCCGTACAAGCTACCGCACCGCGACTGGTATCATCGGTTTTCAGAGCGAACCTCAAAAAGAATGTTTCAAAAGAGCCGTTTTCGGGTATTGGTCCGCGACCCGAAAGCGCCTGGCTGGCCCCGACCCAACGATGTCATCCCGGCCCTTTCCTATTTTTAGGGACCCAATGACTGGCTACAAACCGAGAAGCGCCCCCACTATTGGGATGGTCAGCACCTATCCACCCACCACGTGTGGTCTGGCCACGTTCACTTCGTCCCTGCGGATGGCTTTGTCCGATCTCCGCGGATCCGCCGATACCTTGCCCGTGGTGTCGGTCGTCGATGCCCCCGGGGACTCTTCCGAAGGCGTCCTGTACCAGCATCTCAACGGTGACCCGGCATCGCTGGCGACCGCCGTGACCAGACTGAACCAGTGCGATGTGGTGCTCATCGAGCACGAGTACGGAATCTACGGAGGCCCTGACGGTGTGGAAGTGCTTTCGCTCATCGGCGGTCTGACTGTCCCGGCAGTGGCAACCCTGCACACCGTGCCCCACAGCCCCACTCCCGAACAGAAATCGATCCTCGAAGCAATCGTCGAATCCACCGAACGGACGATCGTGATGAGTAGCGCGGCATCGCTCCGACTGGTGAGCGGCTACGATGTCGACCCCTCCCGGATCCGCGTGATCCCCCACGGCGCCAACCCCGACCTCGCCGGCCCCCCAGCTACAAAGGGTGAGCGTCCCGTAATCCTCTCCTGGGGCCTGATCGGGCCGGGGAAAGGCCTGGAGACAGCGATCGCGGCCTTCGCCCTGCTTGGCGACGCTACGCCCCGTCCCCGGTACGTGATCCTCGGAGACACCCACCCCAAGGTGAGAGCGCAGCAGGGGGACCGCTACCTACAAGGGCTCGTGGCGCAGGCAGAACAGGCGGGTGTCTCCGACATCGTCGAGTTTGACAACCGGTACCTGGATCCCAAGTCCTTGATCGCCATGGTCCGCAGTGTCGACATGGTCCTGATTCCCTATGACTCGAGGGAGCAGGTCACATCCGGCGTGCTCGTCGAAGCGGTCGCGGCCGCTAAGCCGGTGGTAGCGACAGCGTTTCCCCATGCCGTCGAGTTGCTTGGAACCGGGGCGGGGATTGTGGTCCCCCACGAAGATCCCGCAGCGATGGCCGCGGCAATGCGCCGGGTGTTGAAAGATCCCGATCTCGCGAGGCTGATGGGCGAAACGGCGAGATCGGTTGGCTCAACGCTGTACTGGCCGGCTGTTGCCGCCAGCTATGAATCTCTGTTTGCCGAACTCGTCGCAAATGGCGCGCTCATCCCTGCCTCGTTCCGAGACTTCGAGAAGATCGCCTGACCGCGCCTGAGCTCTCGCATCGCGGCGCGGGGAAACCTGCAGTGGGGCAGTTTCCGCAGCCGAACTTCACGCACCTGAAGCGGTTGACGTCGCCCAGCGGAATCTGGGAACACGCCCTCTATTCAGATCCACGTGAACGGAATGGAATGTGCACCGATGACAATGCCCGGGCGCTGATCCTTCTACTCCACGCTCCTGACCCATCTGCTGAGTTGCGACGCATGATGAAGGTGTACATGAGATTCGTCGAGGATGCGGCTCTACCCGGGGGCGGCTTCCGCAATCGCCGCAACGCGTCCGGACACTGGACAGACCGTATCGGTTCTGATGACTCCCAGGGGAGAGCGATCTGGGCGCTGGGGAATGTGGTCAGCCAGGCAAGGGATCCAGCTCTGCAGCGCGCGGCGATCGACCTCTTCGACCGACAGCGGTTCCAGTCTCCCTCACCGAGGGCCAATGCTTTTGCATTGCTCGGCGCTGTCGAAGTCCTCTCGGCAATTCCGGAACACCCCCATGCCTCCAGGCTGATTCGCAATTGGGCCGGCCATATCGTGGTGCGCAGCGACACCGGTTGGCCATGGCCGGAGACACGTCTGGCATATGACAACGCACGATTCGCCGAAGCACTCATCGCCGCCGGGACCGCCCTCGATAACGGGTCGATGACGAGCGACGGGCTGCGCCTGCTCGAGTGGCTTGTGGACGTCGAGACCAGCGACGGCCATTTCAGCTTTGCGCCGGTAGGAGGATGGGCTCCCGGCGAGCCCCGTCCGGGTTTCGATCAACAACCCGTGGAGGCAGCTGCATTTGCAGATGCCTCTGCCCGGGCCTGGATGGCTTCGGGTGATGAACGTTGGAGAGGTGTGGTTGCAATGGCGGCCCGTTGGTTCCTGGGCGACAACGACCTTGGCGTCCCGATCTATGACGACGCAACCGGTGCCTCCTACGACGGGCTCACCCCGGGCGGGCCCAACCTGAACCGGGGGGCGGAATCGACGATCTCAGGACTGAGCACCATGCAGACGGCGGCCTTGCTCGAGCTCTGAACCCCGCCCCTGGGGAGTTCGGGGACTCTGCGTCAGAGGATCTTCCCATTCCGGACCAGCGGGAGGAACGGAGTCACCAACCCGATCGTCAGCGGGACCAGGGCGGACCAGAGAAGTACCGGCGCGTAGGAGGCCGATGCCTCGAATCCCAGAGCGAGAAGCAGCGGGCCGACGGCGGTACCGGCGATGGTTATCGTCGACGCGAATCCTTTGATCGCCCCGATGTGGAGTCGTCCGAAGTAGTGGGCGTAGACAGTTGATTGCACTGCCTGGTTCATGCCCTGCATCACACCGAGAACAGCACCGTACCCGACCACTGCTGCGCTAGTCCCGATCCCGGGTGCAACCACCATCGCGGCAACCATCACCAACAGTGAGCCGCTCATGAGAAAACGTGGTGGCATTCGATCGATGAGGAACCCGGTGACCAGGTTGGCCGCGGCGGCGACGAGGCCGAGGCTGACGAACATCACCGTGGCCCCCGACCTCGAGATACCGTTCTCGGCCATGATCGAATAGTGATGGAAGAGCAGACCCGTACCGATGGCGTTAATGAAGAAGCCTCCGGTGACGTAGAGCCAGAGGGTGAGAGTCCGGCGCGCTTGTCTCACGTCATAGTGCACTTCTTCCCGTTGAGTTCTTGCTGGCGTCCGGTGGCTGTCGGGTAAGAGCCCGTATTCTTCGGGTCTGAACCGGAACAGCCCGCCAGCTACCGGCACCACGATCACCAAAACCGCTGCGCCGAGAAGGACATACGTCCACCGCCAGTCGAAGCTGTCGACCAAAGACTTGAACACGCCGGGAATAAACGCGGTTGCCAAAGCAAACCCGATACCGGCAGTGCCGACCGCCAGCCCGCGTCGTCTCACGAACCAGATATTGATCGTGTGGATACTGACCAGACCGAGTGCCCCCTGGCCGAGACCCCGGATCAGCGTGAACCCGATGAGCAGAGTGAGCAAGCCACTGACCAGGCCCATGAAGACGCAGGCCAGAGCAAAGCCGACCGCGATCAGGATCACCGACCGGCGCGGCCCGTGCCGGTCGATGGCCTTGCCGACAAACGGGAGCGTCAACGAACCGATCACGGTCCCGACCATGTAGACAGCTGACACCGCAGACCTGCTCATGCCCAGATCGCTGATTATCGGGTCGATGAACACGGATACCCCTGGCGTCTGGCCCGGGAGCGTCATCGCCATCCCCACCGTCGACGCGCCCAGCACCACCCAGCTGTAGTGGAAGGGGATGCGATCGATGAGGCGGCTGGTCCGGCCGCCCGATTCCGGAAACTCAGACGTGACAGGCAAGACGGGAAACGTTAGTGCGCGTCAGGACCTTCCCAACATTCGATTCAGCGCAGAGAAGGTGTTGAGTTAGAGTTTTTGTGGTCGCCGGGCACTCTCCCAATTCTCCGAGTCCGCGACAAGGGACTTCCTCCAATGACTAATAGACGAAAACTTCCCCTGCATGCGCCGGCCCATGTCTGATCGCAACCCCCTGGTCAACGAGGCACAGCATCGGAGGACTTTTGCCATCATCTCCCATCCAGATGCCGGGAAGACAACTCTCACTGAGAAACTGCTGCTCTACTCAGGGGCGATTGAAGAGGCGGGGGCGGTTAGGGCCCGATCGGGGCGGCAACGTGACGTGACATCCGATTGGATGGAGATGGAACGGCAACGGGGGATTTCGATCACATCGACGGTCCTGCAGTTCCCGCATGATGACCTCCTCTTCAATCTCCTCGACACCCCCGGCCACCGCGACTTTTCCGAAGACACGTACCGGGTTCTCTCTGCTGTCGACGCCGCGGTGATCGTACTGGACGCAGCGCGTGGAATCGAGGCTCAAACTCTCAAACTGTTCCAGGTCGCCCAGGCACGCGGCATACCCCTTATCACCTTTGTCAACAAACTGGACCGTCCCGGACTCGGTCCGCTCGAGATTCTGGACGACATCGAAAGCCAGCTCGGGATCAGGGCGACACCTGTCACCTGGCCGGTCGGGGGTGACATCGACCTCAAGGGCGTCGTCGACCGGCGGGACGGATCATTCTGGACGTTCGAGCGGACACCCGGCGGCCGGGAAATCGGCGAAGCTCGCAAAGGCCGACTCGAAGACATGGATTCCACCCCGGCCCAGGCCCAGGCATCGCAGGAGTTGGGAATCCTTGATGCTGTTGAGGCCGATCACGACACCGAGCAGTTCCTCAAAGGGGAGTCGACGCCCGTGTTCTTCGGCTCTGCGCTGTGGAATTTCGGGATCGATCTCCTGCTCGACGCAATTGCTGATATGGCGCCGCCGCCGACCTCGCGAGTTAGCGTCGGCGGCCAGACGATCCCTCTCGACGGCGGCCTGACCGGGTTCATTTTCAAGATCCAGGCAAACCTCGATGCCCGTCATCGCGACCGCATCGCCTTTCTCCGTATCTGTTCGGGCAAATTCGATCGGGGAATGACTCTGACCAATCTCAGGACGGGCCGCACCTTCTCTACCAAATACGCACATCAGGTCTTCGGTCGGGACCGCGAGACCGTCGATGAGGCCTACCCCGGCGACGTCGTGGGTCTGGTCAATGCAACCGAGTTGAGGATTGGAGACAGCCTCAGTGTCGACGGGGCGGTGGAGTTCCCTCCGATCCCCACGTTCGCCCCCGAGCACTTCAGGGTCGCCCGCAATCTCGACACCGCTCGCTACAAGCAGTTCCGAAAAGGCATCTCCCAACTCGATGAAGAGGGGGTGATTCAGTCGCTCCACACCCGTGATGGGGGAGAGCGGGTGCCGATACTCGCCGCTGTCGGGGAATTGCAGTTCGAGGTTGCGATGCACCGGCTCAAGACCGAATTCAGCGCCGAACCGCTCTTTGATCCAGCCCCATACACCCTTGCCCGGCGAACCGACGAAGCGGGACGGGCCCGTCTGGCGGGACGTCGGGGAGTGGAGATCGCCACCCGCGCCGATGGCACCATCCTCGCCCTTTTCACCAACCAGGCCTGGCTCGACGGAACCCGCCGCGATCACCCGGGCATCCTCCTCGACACTCTCGTCGGTCTGTAGTTTCAGCATGGCGGCACCGGTTCGGCATTTCTCTTTGGCTATCCTCCCGCTTGCGCTGAGGTTGGTCCCTGCGCCCGACGAAGGAAGGCGGAGATTGGAGGGAGAGCTCCCCACGGGCTGGGAGCTCAAGTGCCGTTGGCGGGAACGCCCCACCCTCCCCTCCGACCTAAAGGTTGGAGGTACTCCCTCCGCAAGCGGAGGGAGAGACGCGGATCGAGGTACTCAGGTAGGAGGGAGAGGTCTTCTGGGGCCGGGAGCTCAAGCTCTGTTGGGTTCTCCCCTTCCTCTCCTCGGGGCGGAAGGCCCGACGACCGGAAGCTCACGAATGTTGGCGGATTGACCACACGATCGCGCCGACGGCCAGGACTGCTGCGCCCCCGATCACCGAAGCGATAGGCAGCGAGAGTGCAAGGACAGCACACCCCGCCATCCCGATGACCTGCAGCCATCTCGGCCACCGGCGTTCGTTGCCCGTCTGGGTGAACGCCGAGGCGTTGGCGATCGCGTAGTAGGTCAGCACCGCAAACGAACTGAATCCGATAGCTCCCCGCAGGTCGGCGAGTGCGGTGATCAGGGCAACGATGACTCCAACGGCGATCTCGGCGCGATACGGGGTCTTGTTGTCTTTGTGGACGGCTGTCAGCCATGAGGGAAGCTCCCGGTTGCGGGCCATGGCGAAACTGGTCCGACTGACCCCGGCGAGCAAGGACAGCAGCACGCCGAGAGCGGCCACCGCCCCCCCGGCCCGGACCAACGGAGAAGCCCAGGCGATCCCGCCTTCGGCTGCGGCAACGAGCGGCGCAGCGGCGCCGGCCAGAACATCTGGCCCAACGGAATAGAGCGCTGCGACCGCGATGGCCGCGTACACCAGCAGGGTGATACCCAGGGCAAGGGGAATCGCTCTTGGGATGGTCCGGGCCGGGTCGATTACCTCCTCGCCCAGTGTTGCGATCCGGGCATATCCGGCGAATGCGAAGAAGAGCAGTCCTGCGGCTTGGAGGATCCCTCCTGCACCCCCGGAGGTCAGGTCGGCCAGGTTCGCTGCAGAGCCTGTTGGGGTGGCGAAGCTTGCGACGACAACAACAGCCAGTGCCACAAGTACGAGGGTCACGATCACCTTCGCCAGATTGGCCGTCTTGCGCACCCCGGCATAGTTGACGGCGGTCATCAACAACACGGCGCCGACCCCGATCAGCCGCTCTCGACCCGGTAAAGCGTATGCCCCGACGGTGAGGGCCATGGCTGCGAGGCTTGCTGTTTTCCCGACCACAAAGCCCCAACCCGCCAGGAAGCCCCAGAACGGCCCAAGCCGCTCCCGCCCGTAGACATACGTGCCCCCGGCTTCGGGATACACCGCGGCGAGTTGTGCCGACGAAGTGGCGTTGGCGTAAGCCACAAGTGCCGCGATCGCCAGCCCGATGAGCAGACCGGAGCCGGCAGCCGATGCCGCCGGGCCGATTGCGGCGAAAACCCCCGCACCGATCATCGAGCCCATCCCGAGCACCACGGCCTCGCTTACGCCAAGCCTTCGCTCCAGGTGGGTCGTGTCGCTCATTGCTCTTCGGCGAGGAGGGTCGGGGGTAGGCTCACGCCGGGCAAACATAGCGGGCTAAACCACCC
>JBHJOQ010000007.1:0-65117 GCA_050329555.1 Acidimicrobiia bacterium
CCCCGCTCGGCCCGACGCCTCTCGACGACGGACTGGGGCCTGCTACCGGGCGCTCCGATACCTACCCGGACGGGACTCTCACCCGCAGGTCTGGTCCAACTTTCAGGACGCAACATGGCCTGAGCCTAACTTCCGCGCGTCCCGCGCCAATTCTCTATCCCGTTGACCAGCGCCGAGAGGTCGGCCACGGCCTCGGCCCGGCGACGGAGGACCGGCCGGATCAGGTCACCCGCATAGCTGTCGAGGCTTGCGGCCACGTGCGCGACACGGCGTTCGCGATTGGCGTCAACGCCAGCACGCTGATAGCGAAACCAGCTTGCGCCGGCACGCCGACCGAAACGCCGACCCTTACGGGTTGGAGCCTTCTCATCAGGCGCGGGCGGCTGTTCGATTTCGGCCTCCGCAGTCAGTTCTCTGAGCCGTTCTCCGACGTGAGCCGAAATCCCCAGCGCCACCTCCGACGGCTCACCGGTCAACTCCCCGGCGAGCCCTGAAAAGAACGCCGCCGCAAGCCGGCCGCTTCCAACATGGTCCCCGGCGATAGCGAGGGCGGCGGCGGCCTCCCGGGCCTCCGCCCATCGCTTCTCGAAATCGGTCCCGGCGCCCCCCACGATCCGGACGAGCTCGGACACTGTCTCAGCCAGGTCGGCCATGAGCTTGGCCGGGACCGAGCTCGTCGCCATCGCCTCAACTCCGTCGCGCAGCTCATCGATTCCGGACGGAGGGCCAATCGGTGGCCGGGCGGCGACCGGAAAGACAACGGGATCGGAAAACCCATCTTCGATCAGTGCCGTGCGAAAGTCGGCGATCACCGCTTCGACTTCGGCGGCCCGGAGCCGGTCGACCTGATTGAGGGCGAAGAGAAATCGTCCTTCGTGGGCCGCATACCGGCGAAGAAAGCCCCGGTGCAGCGAATCGTCACGATACTTCTCGACGTCGACCACCCACACCACCGCATCGACACGGGGTAGCAGGTGCTCGACTACCAGGCGGTGGTCGGTTTCCACGCTGTCGGTGTCAGGCAGGTCGATGAGGACGACACCTTCGGGCCGCTCGTGGCTGGCTCGATCCGAGGGGTCGAACCAGTGGAGATACCCGGCGATCTCGTTGGACCGCCCTCCCGGCACCGAGATGAGCGGCTTCGATGTAGTGGGCCGGACCCCACCCACCTCTGCGGCGTCACTGTCGAGGAGTTGGTTGAACAACGATGACTTGCCGGATCCGGTGCCCCCCGCCAGGGCCAAAACGGCCAAATCCTCCGGGTAGTCGATGCGATGTCGCAAGCGAAGGATCACACGTGCTGCGCGGTCCAGTTCGCCCGGGGGAACAACATTCAAAGCCGAGGCAAGGGTCCTGTCCGCCGAGTCGAGGATCCCGACCAGATTCTCATACATCAAACTGTGTCCTGTCAGGTGGATTCGCTTGCTATTTCGGCGAGGGCAACCCGATGAAATCGGGTTGCAGGGAGTTTGAGCTGCTCAAACTCCAACGGATGAAATCCGCATTCTCGTTCCTGGCAATGACGCAGGACGCAGGCGCACCGGGCCGTTCGTCAAGGACGAGGACGCCGCCAGGGGCGATAAGGGCCGTTGAGATACGAGCACGATCTGCCGGACAGGGCACCAGGGATCTCATGCGCTCACAAGTGCGGATGCAGGCCGGATTCTGGCTCGCGCCCGCTGCAGTGTCGCCAGGATGCGGGCATGGTTCGCACCGTCGAGCACCTCATCGCCCAGCTCGGCATAGATCTTCCCGATACCGGCAAGCAGGCTGCGCGCGGATTCGGAGTAAGGTGTGCCCAACGCCGGGTCGGTGACCTCGAGGAACACCGAAATCGCAGTCTCGACCCTCCGACGCAGAGCAGCGGAGTTCAACGATTCCGACGGCTGATCCGAAGCGACCGATTCGAACCATTCCGAAACCACTGAATCGATACGGTCGAGGTGAGGAATGGAATCACCGTCGGTTAGATCGATGACCAGACTTCCATTCTCCAACGCAAAGAGCCTGAGGTCTCTTTCGACAAGACTCACCACTTCCGCCTTGAGCTCCTCTGCAAGCGGTCCCAGTGAATGGCGGCGCCGCGGTGACCATCGACCGGGTAGCGACTGGAGGGATGCCTGCCAACGCGCGGCTCGCTCCCCGGGGTCGTACCCGGCGTAAAACAAGGTCTGTGGCGGCATCCGGCCCGTAACCCGCTCAACCCGGACCATGTCGGCGTTGACTGCGTGCACGATCGACGACAGATCCGAGCGAACCGCAGCAAATGCTCGTTCCAGGCATTCGTATCGGTTCAAGTGGCCGACCTGGCCGATGACCTCGTCGCGCAGCAACTGGACTGCGGGCTCAGGCAGGAGACGATCATCGCCCAACCTGTATTCCGAAACAGTGATGATGCGAGGGGTCATCTTCGCCCCGCGCAAGCGGCGCCGGTAGTCGATGACAGCACCCGAGTTCTCGGGGGTGATCCGATTCAGGACATGGATCACGGGGATGCCGCGCTCGGTGACCGACCTGAGCACCTCCCACGGCACGAGGTCTGCGTACCTGAGCGCCGACGCCACGAAAACCACCACGTCGGCGGCGGCCAGCACACCGAGCGCAGAACGATGGTTGGTTACCTTCGTCGAATCGATATCGGGTGTATCGATGAGGGCGACGTCGTTGAGAAACGCCGCATCCCCCAGCTCGATGTCGAATTGCACATCACCGAGGTCGACCGTGCCCGATCGGCGGCTGTCGCTGAACACGAGAGGTTTAACTGTCGTCGGGCGGAGGGAGCCGGACGGGCTGATGGTGCGCCCGGCGATGCTGTTGATGATCGTGGACTTTCCGCTTCCCGTTGGCCCGGCGAACACCACGTTGAACGGGGCGCCGCGATTGGCCAGCCGGGGCTGAAGGTAGTTGCGAATGGTCGCCACGATCCGATCGAGGTCCTGCTCCAGCGCCGGATCGCTCCATCCGCCGTCGGGCTCGAGCAACTCCTCGAGTTCGTCGGCCACATCCTGGACGAGACCGGGGCGGGGCAGCCTTCGACTATTCGATGTCATGCCTCAATTGTGGCACGACAGGTGTCGGTATCCGCGTCAGCCGGTCCAACCATTCTCCGGCTTGTCGAACCAGACATGGACCTGGCCGGTCCCGGTCGCGTTCTCATAATCGGAGAACATCTCTCCCCTGGCGACGCAATCACGGCCGCCGATTGCGCCCAGCATCATCAAGTAGTGCCCGAAGTCACCTTCGGGGGCGTGGTCGAAGTAGTCCTCCATCGTGTCCACGATCCGGGCGTGGTCGCCGGCTTTCATCCACTCGAGGCGGTCCTCGTCAGCTGCACGCGCCTCGGGGGTGATGATGTGGATCGGATCGGATGCCTCGTGTTTGGTGATCTGTTTGAGCGGCCAGAAGGTGTGGCTCATCCCTCCGGAGGCGAGGACGACTGCCCGGCGGTCGAGGCGCTCGACTGCTTCTCTGATCGCCTCGCCCATGGTCATGAAGTCGTCGGTCTCACCGGTCTGGACCAGGGACACCGAGACCACCTTCTCGTCGCTGCGGAGGTAATGGACGAGGTTGATCGTCGCGTAGTAGAGCGGGAGGTGGGGGTCGGCGGAGGCATGGGTCGGGGTTCCGAGCCGATCGCCGAGCGCCGCGGCGGTGCGGGCAAACTCGGGATCGCCCGGGTAGTCGTATTCGATCTGCGACATGCCGCGGGGCAACTCCGAAGAAGTAAAGGTCCCTTTCTGGTGCTCCTGGGCGGTGAGGATGTGCTCGACCGTCGATGCCCAGTGCGAGTCGATGATGACGATGAGGTCGGGCTGGAGCCTGGTGAACACCTCGGACTTGAGCCGGTTCAGGCCGGGGACCAGTGAGATTTCCTTGCCGTCGTTCAGCTCTTTGCGGGTGGCCTCGTCGAACATGATGGTTGGTGCGTGACTGATGAGTCCGGCACCGACTATTTCGCCCATCGTCATCTCCTGTGGGGTCGTCGGACTTCGTTAGGAAGCTAACGAGATTCTACCGGGGAGTGTCATCTCCCGCCACGAGTGGCTGATCCGAAGCTGTGGCGGTGACGATACGGAGCAGCCGCGCCATCTCGTGCACCTCCTCGGCGTCGAGACTGTCGGTGAACATCGCCTCGTGTTTGTTGAACTCGGGGAAGACCCTTTCGATGGACTTCCGGCCCTCGTCGAGAAGGTCGACGAGCACCCGTCGCCCGTCGTCGGGGTGCCGGGAACGCTCCACCAGCCCGGCCTTCTCCAGGGTTGCCAGCATCCCGCTGAGGGTGCCCTTGGCCAGCCCGCAGTCGTCGGCCAGTTCGTTGGTCTCGCGGTTTCCCCAAACCCAGAGGACGAAGAGAATCGTGAACCCGCCCCAGCTCAAGCCCTCCGGTCCGAGCACATCTCGTTCCATCCGGTTCCGGACCGCATTGGCCGCCCGGTAGATGTTGGACACTGCCAGCATCGCCTCGAAATCGAATGACCTCCCGTCGAGGCGGGTACGGATGACCCGCTCCGCTTCGAGGAGTTCCTCGGGATCGTGCTGGCTCAGGGGTACGGGCATGGCTCTCTTTGTCGTGTGCGGGCAGTTTATCCTTGGCTTGCTAACGACTTCGAAAACAAGGGCCCGATGCCTTCCACCCGCGCCGAAATATCTCAATACGCAATCTCCCCCGACCACTACATCGACGGGAAGCGGGTCGAGTCGGAGAACACCTTTGAAGTGCGATCACCTCTCGACTGGGACTGGAAGCTGGCCGATGTCGCCCGCGGCGATCCGCTGATCGCTGACAGGGCGGTGTCCGCCGCAGTGGCTGCGTTCCCGGCTTGGGCAGCCCTCGGCGTCGAGGAGCGGGGCGTATATCTCCACAGGCTTGCCGACCTCATCGACGAGAACGTCGAGATGATCGCCGCCATCGAGTGTGTCGACATGGCGATGCTCCTCGAAAGTCTCGAAGCCCGGGTCATCCACCGAGGTGCGGAGAACTTCCGCAACTACGCCGACCTCGCCGCGGGCCATGTCGAGCGGAAATGGTCGTCGAAGGGCACCAACAACACGGTGCAACGGATGCCGGCCGGGCCGGCGGTGATCATCACACCGTGGAACGCACCGTGGCTGCTCTCGACGTGGAAGATCGCACCAGCCCTCGCTGCCGGTAACACCGTGATCCTCAAGCCGGCCGAGTGGGCTCCTCTCTCGGCATCACTTCTCGCGGACCTCGCCGCCGAGGCGAAGATCCCGCCCGGGGTGCTCAACATCGTCCAGGGAATCGGCGACGAAGTCGGCGCTGCCCTGGTCGGCGACAAGAGGGTGCGCCGGATCAGCTTCACCGGTTCACCCGAGACTGCGGTCCATATCGGAGATGCCGCGGCCCGCAACGTCACTCCGTTCACCGCCGAACTGGGCGGCAAAGGCCCCTTCCTGGTGTTCGCCGACGCCGACCTCGATGCCGCCGCTCAGAAGGCCGCCGGCCAGTTCGACGACGCCGGCCAGGTCTGTCTCGCCGGGACGCGGCTGCTTGTCGAGGAGTCGGTCAGCAAAGAGTTCTACGAGCGATTCGCCGCCTACACCGACAAACACGTCCTCGGCGACAGCCGGTCAGGGGCGACGACGATTTCCCCATTGATCCACCCCGAGCACCTGCGGCGGGTCGAGGGTTTCGTGGAACGGGCACGGGAGAACGGCGACCGGATCCTCCGAGGCGGGCAACGCCACGGTGAAGACGGGCTCTGGTACGATCCGACAGTCATCGCCCCCGCATCCAACCACTCCGAGATCGTCCAGCGCGAGGTGTTTGGTCCGGTCCTCACCTACCAGACCTTCAAGGACGAGGCGGATGCCATCGACCTGGCCAACTCGACGAGATACGGCTTATCCGCGATCGTCTACACAGGTTCGGCCGACCGCGCCGACCGGGTGGGACGGGCCATCCGCGCCGGGACCGTCTGGGTCAACACCTTCCTGGTCCGTGACCTGACCGCCCCCTTCGGCGGTTGCCGCCTCTCAGGCATAGGACGTGAAGGTGGCGACTACGCCCTCGACTTCCACTCCGACCTGAAAACCCTCCAAATCAGCGAAGGTACAGTGCGGTAGGCACCGGAACGGTTGTGCGCGAGCTAAGTGGGTAGCGCCATTACCCAGCGGTTGCGGCTGGCTGCCACGTGGTCCGACCCTTGCTCCCATTTGTCAGCGTGTCCGTCGGCGACCAGTCGTTGGTAGCGGCTGTCACCTTCTAGAGCATTCGATCGGAGCATGTCCGCATGATGTCGCGTTCGTTCGACCACAACACCGAGAAGGTAAGGGCGATCGGCGATGTCTAGCTCTGCCCCATCACGCCCTCGCCTTCCACTCCGACCTGAAGACCCTCCAGATCAGCGAAGGCTCAGTGCGGTAGGGCCGAGGATCCGCCTGTACCCGCCCCATAAGTGCCGATCCCGACTGTCCCGGATCCGGCCATCTTTGGACGCTCCATGTGTCATATCGGTAGTCGAAGGAGACGGCAGTTTTCTGTCGCGCCTAGGCATGAGCGGGTTCGCTCGGAATGACAGCCCTGTGTTACTCGAACGGTGGCTGGAGCTGACCGCTCTCGATCGCCTCGGACAGCTCCGTCACGCTCGAGGCTGCATCCTCCCTATTCCTGACGAGCCGCGTTAAGAGCGGACCTGACTTGGTGTCAACTTGGCGAACTGTGACGATCCACTCCTCTCCTCGTGTCCGGCGGACAACCGACCAGAGCAGCGCGGTCGCATCGAGCAACACCGATCCCGTACCAAGCTTCCAGTCCTTGGCCATCCCGACGACTTCGTATCGAATTCCATCCGGTGCATTGACGACACGGCGAACGTCACCGTTCATAACTCGACACCTCATATCATTCCGGACGGCTCACCAAGAGTATTCGTCGAAAGGATGGTGCGGCCACGATGAAGCAGCAAACAGAACTACCCGATATCAAATCGTCGAAAGTCACGGAGCGGATAAACGCAACCGCCTTCGCGTTGCTCGACAAGCATCCGGAGGGTCTGAGCTGGACTGACTTGCGAACCAGGATCGAGGAGTCGGACCCCAAATTTCACCCGAAAACGGTGAACGGATGTGTCTGGAAACTTGTCGAGAGATATCCGGACCGGGTCTACAAGCCATCCAAAGGGCTCTTCCGTTTGCTCAAACACATGCCCGGCTAGGCAAGTTTCTTGAATTTTCTTGCCTGCTCGGTTTCCGAGAGGGTTTCTGTCATACCTGGTTTGTATGTTGTTGGGTATGAGACGGGAAGAGGTTCCCGCTAGGTCTCTTCCCCGCCAGCGGATACAACCAGACCAAGCAGCAGCCGAGTCGACCGACACTCTGGCTTCTTGGCTGGTCGGGATCGAAACCGACATCTCAAGGTTGGAACAGAACCGGGTGGTGGTCCTCTCCGAGTTCGATTCCCGGGACGGTCACAACGTTTACGGCCACCCCTCCACCATTTCGTTCCTCAAAGAAGCCTGCCGGATGTCCGGAAGCAGGGCGAAACGACTGGTCCGTAACGCCCGAGCCGCAGCCAAACATGCCGCAACCATGGCGGCATGGCGGTACGGACAACTCTCTGCTGACCAGGCGCAACAACTATTCGACATCTCCTATCAAATCCCCGACCGGTATGAAGCGGCGGAACAGGTGCTGATCGACATCGCCGGAGAAACACCCGACGAGACCCGCCAGACCCTGGACTACTGGAAGAACACCGTCGACCCCACAGGTGTCCACCTGGAACTGGACAACCAGTTGCAACGACGCAGCTTCGAACTGTCCACTATGGCCAACGGGATGATCACCGGACGCTTCATCATGACCGGGCTGGCCGGAGAAACCTTGAAAACCGCGATCACCAGCCTCCTCCCACCACCAGCAGCCACCGACACCCGGACCGCGACCCAACGCCGCCACGACGCCCTAGAAGACCTCGCGGTGAGCTTCCTCGAAACCACCACCACCACCAGCGGCGGAGAAAAACCCCACCTCAACATCCACGTCGACTTAGACGCCCTCCAAGCCGAACCCGGAGGACTCCACGAAACCACCAACGGACACGTCCTCCCCGTCGAAACCATCCGCCAAATCTCCTGTGACTGCTCGCTGACCCGAATCGTGTTCGGCTCCGACTCCGAAATCATCGACCTCGGACGCAAAACCCGGGTGATCACCCCAGCCCAACGCCGGGCCGTCATCGCCCGAGACCGCCACTGCACCTGGAGCGGATGCCGCCGACCCGCCGCCTGGTGCGACATCCACCACATCATCCACTGGGCCGACGGAGGCCAAACAATCCTAGGAAACCTCACCCTCCTCTGCCGCTACCACCACACCCTCACCCACCAACACGACGCAGCCAAAAGACTCGAACAAGCCATCAAGGAGCAGCCCGCCACCACGGGCCACACCAAACCCTAGGGGAGACCCCTCCCCCACCGCTCGGACAGAACCCTGAAACCGACAGACCCACATACGCGGAAATTCCCCACCGAGAGCCTCCCCCGTTGAACCGGTCATCTTCTGAAGGAGGTAATCATGTCAACGATGGAGAAACAGAACACGCCAAGTACACGGCGGGTGTTCACTGAGGAGTTCAAGGCCGACGCGGTGGCGATGGTGCTCGATGATGGTCGCAAGATCGTCGACGTTGCTGACGCGATCGGTGTCGGCGATGGCACGCTTGGTAACTGGGTCCGATTGGAGAGGATCGAGCGCGGTGAACGCGCTGGGTTGACCCGCGACGACCGTGCCGAGCTGGTCGAGCTTCGCAAGGAGAACACCCGGTTGCGGATGGAACGAGATCTACTCAAACGAGCGACGGCCTTCTGGGTGAAGGAGTCGGGACAGTGACCCGCTACAAGTGGGTGGCTGCCCGGAAGGCCGAGGGATTCCCGATCAAGATGGCGTGTGAGGTTGCCGAGGTCAGCCGCCAAGCGTTCTGTGACTGGCGTAAGAAGCGAGCTGGGGGTCCGACTGATGCCGAAATCGAAGAGGCTGCACTGGTCGCGGCGATGCGCGAGATCGAAGCCGACTTTGATGACACCTATGGCCAACCGCGGATGACACCAGAACTCCGCGAGCGTGGCTTCGAGGTGAACCACAAACGCGTCGAACGCCTGATGCGGCTGCACAGGATCGTCGGGGTGCACAAGCCAGCCAAGGTCCGCACCACGATCCCTGCCGAGGACAACCCGCCGATGCCCGACCTGGTTGGGCGCCGATTCGCACCGGGCGAGCCTGATGTTGTTTGGGTGGGCGACATCACCTACATCCCAACCGGCGAGGGCTGGCTGTATCTCGCCAGTGTGCTCGATCTCGGTTCGAGACGTTGGCTCGGCTACTCGATGGCCAATCACATGCGCACCGAACTCGTCTCCGACGCGTTGAACATGGCGGTGGCCACACGCGGCGGCCAGACGAAAGGAACCATCTTCCATGGCGACCGCGGCGCCCAATACATGTCGGGCGACTACCGCAACCTCGTCACCGGCCACGGCATGGTCCAGTCGGTCGGAAGAACCGGAGTGTGCTGGGACAACAGTGTGGCGGAATCGGCGTGGTCATCGTTGAAACGTGAACTCGTACACCGCTACCGGTTCGCCACCCGAGCCGACGCCCGACGGGCCATCTTCGCCTGGATCAACCGCTACAACTCACGCCGTCGGCACTCAACCCTCGGCTACATCGCCCCTATCGCTTGGGAGGAGCAGTATCGTCAAACCAGGATCAACCGGGCCGCGTAATCAACGTGACCGGCCAATGGGGGGAAGCTCACCGCTCCACTATTGGACCAGAAGGGAATCTCCTCCATCACTCTGACTACATCGTCTCGAGCAGTGCGTCCAGCTTCTCGTATCCTTCGTTGATACCTACCTCCATCCCGCTGGCCACGAAGGCGTCGCGGTCGGCGAAGGAGTCGACCAGAGAGGTCCCCACCAGCCGGGTCCGACCCCCGGGCAGCTCCTCGAAACGGAGCTTCTCGAAGGCAATTCCGTCGGGCATTCCGTCCCACGCGAAGGTCTGGACGATGAGCTCACCGGGGCGGACCTCATGGAAAGAGCCGTAGAACACGTACTCCTCACCATCGGCGACTGATGCGTAGCGGTACGAGCCACCGGTGGAGCAGTCGAAATGGTCGACGCGGATGTCGAGATACTTCGGACCCATCCACTTGGCGAAGAGCTCGGCGTCGGTATGAGCGCGGAACACCTTCTCCACCGGTGCGTCGAATTCCCGGATTATCCGGACCAACGGCACTTCGGTGTCGATGATGATTTCGGTCTCGTGTTTGGTCACTGTCACTTGCTTTCTCCTGTTTTCTTGTCTTCCTGGGCCGGTCCGTCGGGCATGGCCTCGAGCAGGGCGTCGAGCCGGCGATATCTCTCTTCCGCCTGTTGGCGGTAACGCTCGATCCATTTGGTCATGAGGTCGAACACTTCCGCATCGAGATGGGCGGGGCGGCGCTGACCTTCCCGGCTACGCGTGACGACCCCGGCGTCCTCGAGCACCTTGAGGTGCTTGGAGACGGCCTGGAGTGTCACGTCGTACGGCTCGGCTAACTCGTTCACCGTGGCATCCCCGACAGCAAGCCGGGCGACTATGTCACGGCGGGTCGGGTCGGCCAATGCCGAAAACACCTGACTCAGCGGATCTGCACTCACAAAACTCCTTCTCTATATGATCAACTCCTTGGTTGAATAAGAACTTACCGGAACCTCATCTGGTTGTCAACCAGCAGGTTGAATAAGCGGCGTACCCACCGGTTCTCCAACTCCCGCAGCTCAGCTGCGCAGGGTCGTTCCGCCCTTCCAGGAGACACCTACCTTGTGGTAGTAACCGCCGATCGTCTCGGCTTCCCGGAGGAGGGCCAGGTCTTCGGTTGGTGAGTCGTAGAGCTCGAGCGCGGCGTCACCGGACCAGATATCGGCCACTTCCCCGTCGTAGCCGCGCATGGTGACCAATTCGTCCATCGAGTTGGTGCCGTCGGACTCGATGGCCGGCCAGGCGCGGCTGTGCAGCATCGGATGCCCATTGACGAAACCCGGCCTGTCCGCTGGCTCCCGCAGGGTCACCACCGCCTCAGCAAGCCGCCGGCCGCTAGCGGACAACGTTGCACCGAACCGTCCTCCCTCTTCCAATCGCGGCCCGGCGCGGCCCACTGTCACCGGCCGGGTCATCCAGATCTCCCCCAGTTTCTTCGGGTAGCCCTGGTGGTAGCCCCTGACCAGGGCGAAGTCCTTGTCGACCCAGATGTAGGCGCAGCGGCTCCAGGTCTGGCCCTCCCACTGGCCCCGGATTACCACGAAACACTCCTTGTACTGGGAACGAACGGGGTCGAGGATCTCGGTGAAGTCATCTCCGCAGCTCTGCCAGTCGGCCCAGATCACCGCCACCGCTCCCGGGTCATCCGGAGCAGGTTCGACCCCATCGGGGAGCAATTCGGCCACCCGGTCCGGGTCGGTGCGGTATTCGACGGTGATCATCTCTCCCGAGTAGTGCCATGGCGGTGGCGGGATCAGCGAGGAATTTCCCGTCGGGGATTTCGGAAAGAGGAAGCCCTCCATCAGAGGAAGGGGAGATACTCGGACATCTCCCAATCTGTCGTCCAGCTGTTGTAACGCTCCCACTCGGCGCGTTTCACGGTCAGGTATCCGTCGACGAATGCGGGTGAGAGCGCCTCGATCAGGTCGGTGTCGGCCTCGAGCGCATCGAGGGCGTCGCTGAGGGTCGGCGGGATCACCACATCCGTCGAGGCATTCGCGATGCAATCGAGAGTCTCCACTTCCGGAAGCTCATAGCCTTTCTCATACCCGAGGCGGGCCGCGGTGAGGATGGTGGCCACCGCCTGGTGCGGAGTCACCGAACCGTCCCCGACCCGGTGCTCGAGCCGGGTCGCTTTGCCCCGGGACGGGGGCACCCGGACGGTGACGCCGCGATGGTCGTAGCCCCAGTTGGCCCAGTACCCGCACAGGGAACCGGGCTTGAGTCGCTTGTAGGCGTTCACTGTCGGGGCGAGGAGACCGGCCATCCCGACGTGGTGCCTGAGCATCCCGGCGATCAGAGAGCGCGCCAGGTCGCTAAGGCCGTCCTTGCTGTCGGCGTCGGCGATGAGGTTGTTCCCGTCGTTGTCCGCCATCGAAAGGTTGACATGCAGTCCGCTCCCCCCTCGTCCGTTGATCGGCTTGCCCATAAAGGTGAGCAGGTAACCCATTCGGGCTGCGACTTCTTTGGCCATGACTTTGAAGAGGAAGGCGTCATCGGCGGCGGTCAGGGCATCACGATACGAAAGTGTCAGTTCGAACTGGCCGTTGTCGTACTCGCTGTTCACCGTCTCCAGGGGAAGCCCGGCCTCATGTGCCTTGTGCATGATGGCGTCGATGATCCCGTGCGGGTCGACGGCCGTGCCCGTTCCGTAGACGTAGGCGCCAGGCGTGGAGATCGGGTGCCAACCGCCTGCGCCGTCCGGCTCGAACAGGAACGCCTCGGTCTCGATGCCGACCATCGGGGTGAAACCGTGCGGTTCCCAGGCCTCGATTGCAGACTTGAGGAGGTTGCGCGGGGCAAGGGGCACCGGCTTTCCCTCGCGGGTGATCTCGGGGATGATCACCTTCGTATTCGGCTCCCAGCCGGGCCGGGCATTCTCCCATTCGAACTCCGCTTCCAGGTCGGGGAGGCCCTGCCAGAACATCCCGCCGTCATGAGGTGTCATTTCCCGATCGAAGCCGAGTGTGAACAATGCGAGGCAATGCCCGGTCTGGGTCCGGGAGTCCCTCGGGAGGTACTTGCCCCGGGCGAGACCGAGGTGATCGGGCCACAACAGTCGCAAACGTTCGTAGTCTTCGGGCACCTTCCTCCTCACTTGGCGCCACAGATCGTAGATGCTTCCCCGGTTGAGCGTGGTTGTCCGAAATCGCTATCTTGACCGTATGTCGATACCTCTGGAGCCGGATGCCGCGGAGCGATCCGAGCTCAACTCGCGAGCAGAGCGATTCGTCGAAGACTGGTTCACCCGCACCGCCGACACCCAGGCCGTAGGCAATTCACTGAGCGACACTCAGATGAAAGACCTAATGGCACCGCCCATCGAGGAGGGACGGGCGATGGGTGAGGTCCTCGACACTCTCGACCTCGCCGGCCAGCCGGGCATCGTCCACCGCTCGGGGGGGCACATGTCTTATATCCCCAACGGAGGGCTGTACACGGCTGCGCTGGCCGACATGATCGCCGCCGCACTGAACCGGTACACCGGTGTGGCCGTGGCCGCACCAGGGATGACCGCAATCGAGACCGGCATCACCGACTGGATTGCCTCCCTGTTCGACCTCGGAGAGTCGGCTGCCGCCATCCTCCTCTCCGGCGGCTCGACCGCCAACCTCACCGCGGTGGTGGCGGCGCGGGTCAACCGTCTCGGGGAGAGATTCGACGACGGGGTCCTCTACGTCACCACCCACACCCACCACTCGGTGGCCAAAACGGCCCGCATCGCCGGATTCCGCAACGATCAGATCCGACAGGTGCCGGTCGACGACGACCTACGGATGAGAGTCGACGTCCTCGAGCAGATGGTGGGAGAAGATCGCGATAGAGGTCTGAGGCCGTTTCTGGTGGTCGGATCAGCCGGCACCACCGACACCGGCACGGTCGATGATCTGGCGGCCGTGTCTCGAGTCGCTAGCGACCAGGACCTCTGGTTCCACACCGACGCCGCTTACGGAGGGTTTTTCCAGCTGACCCAGCGCGGAAGCAGGACCCTGGCCGGAATCGAGAACTCCGATTCGATCGCGCTCGACCCGCACAAAGGCCTATCGATTCCGTTCGGGGTCGGGGCCCTGGTCGTGAAGGACCAGAACCATCTGATCGACGCCAACCACGGCCGCGGGGCGTACCTGGACCACGACGAAGTCCACCAGGGCCTGCGTGACATCTCCTCACTAGGACCGGAGCTATCCCGTCCGTTTCGCGGCCTGCAGGTATGGCTCCCCCTTCACGTCCACGGGATCGCACCCTTTCGCGACGCCCTAGATGAGGCCCTGGACCTTGCGGGCCACGCCTACGAGCGGGTCAGCCACCTCCACGGAATCAGGGCACTTTGGAAACCCCACCTCTCCATCGCCGCTTTTGGATTCGAGGATGACGCCATCGGCCGGGAGGCAATGGAACGGGTCAACGACGACCGGCTGGTCCACCTCAGCCCGACGGAGGTCGACGGCCGTTTCGTGCTGCGGATGGCCATCCTCAACCGCCGCACCACCGTCGAGCACGTCGACCATGCCATCGACCTCATCGAAAAGACTCTGATCGGATAACGGCCCCAGTCAGGCCAGGTCGAATCGCACCGGAAGGTGCTTGATCCCCGAGATGAAGTTGCTCCGGAGGCGATCGGGCTCCCCGAGAATCTCAAAACCACTGATTCGGGAGAGAAGCTCCTCGAACACCACCCTCACCTCGAGCCGGGCGAGTGCCGCCCCGAGGCATACGTGGCGGCCGGTGCCGAAGGTGACATGGTTGTTCGGCGACCGCTTCAAGTCGAGAGTGAAGGGATCGTCAAACACTTCCTGGTCGTAGTTGGCCGACGTATACCAGAGGACGACGCGGTCGCCGGCTTTCACCGGCACCCCCCTGATCTCGGTGTCGTCGACCACGGTTCGGCGAAAGTGCATGGTGACGGCCGATGCCCGCAGGATCTCCTCGGTTGCTGCCACCGACATCGCAGGCGGGTCGGCGTGCCATTCGGAAAACTGAACAGGATGTTTGGCCAGATACACCAGGGCATGGCTGATGGTGTGCCTGGTGGTCTCGTTGCCGGCCACCATCATCAGGGTGAAGAAGTTCTTGAATTCGAGATCGGTGAGGGGCTGGCCGTCGGGTTCCGCGGTGAGCAGGTCGGTGATGATGTCTTCGCGTGGGTTGTCCCGGCGCTCAAGGGCGGCCTGTTCGGCGTAGCGGAACACCTCCAGTGCGGCCGGGGAGCGGAAGGGAAGAAGGCGCCACTCCTCGGTATCGACCTTGTCGATGATGACCGGGGTGTATTCGGGGTCAGCGTTTGAGATCATTTGATCGCCCCAGGAGACGAGCCTGTCGGCATCTGTCTCAGGCACACCGAGCAGACGGCAGAGAAGGCGGATCGGCAGCTCCCGTGCGATCTCGGTGACGAAGTCGAACTCGGCTTTCGGCAACACGGTGTCGAGGACCGTACCGGCGAGTTTGCGGAAAGCGTTCTCGTACGTGGCGACCACTTTGGGGGTGAACCCGGGTGAAACCAGACGGCGGAGACGGGTGTGCTCGGGCGGGTCGTGCTCCATCATCGACCGCCGCGCCTCGAGCTCGTCGTCGGACATCTCCTCGATCCTGATCCCCCTTGCGGCGGAGAACCTCCTGTAATCGCGGCTGACCTCAACCACGTCGGCGTGTTTCGTAACCGCCCAGAACCCCGACCCGTCGGCTTCGGTCACCCACGGGACCGGGTCTTCGTTTCGCAGCCGTTCGAAGGCAGCGTGGGGAAATCCCTTGAGATAGGTGTCATGTGAAGTGATGTCGGCGTGGGGGTCGCCGTGGTCTTCGTTGAGTACGTTGGTTGCCATGGAATCGTTAAGAAGCGAACATAATCGCAACTTGGCACTGATGTGTAGAGGTATAAATTGACCGAGTACCGGAGGATCCTGTTCGACGGGGCCGTAACCAGGGTGCGCCGCGAAGGCGACACGCTGCTTTCCCCTGATGGGCGGACAGTCCCTGTCGATGATGCAGTGCACCTCGCTCCGGTCGAACCGTCGAAGATCATCGCCTGCCATCTCAACTACCGGAGCCGGGTGGAGGAATTCATGACGAAACTCCCACCGGCGCCTACGTACTTTCAAAAGCCCACAACGGCCCTCAACTCGCACGGCGGCGATGTGGTCAGACCCGAACGGTGCAAATACCTCAATTTCGAGGGGGAGATTGCGATCGTGATCGGCGAGACCGCCCGCAATGTCGATCGTGAAGATGCCGGAATGGTCATCGCCGGCTACACCATCGCCAACGACTACGGCCTTCACGACTTCAGGGACACCGACGCCGGCTCGATGCTCCGGGTGAAGGGATCGGACACTCTCTGCCCGCTCGGGCCCGGCTTCGTGACCGATTGGGACTTCAGCTCCAAAGAGATTCGCACTCTGGTCAACGGCAGGGTGGTCCAGGAAGGCAACACCGCCGAGATGGAATGGGACATGCACTACCTGGTGGCCGACCTCGCCCGGACGATCACCCTGCTCCCCGGCGACGTGATCCTCTCGGGGACACCTGCCGGCTCGCGTCCCGTCGAGCCGGGTGACGTGGTGACGGTCGAGGTCGAGGGGCTCGGAGAGTTGACCAACACGATCGTCACCGGACCGACTCCCGTGGGCGACCGGGTGGGGGCGCAGCCAAGCGAGTCCGAGGAGGTACTCTCGACAGCGCTTGGTGGGGACTGGGAATTCCGCGGCGTGAGAGCGCCCCGTGGCCCCGGCGCCCAACACTACGAATCGGAGCTTGAAGAGTGAGCAATCCGTTGGTCGGGATCACAGCATGGAGGAGGGAACTCGACACCTTCCTCGGCCGCGAACTGCTCCACACGCTCTCGAATTATTACTCGGACGCGGTCATCAACGCCGGGATGACACCGGTCATGTTCCCCAACGGGCAGGACCCGGCCAATGCCGCCCGGTTGGTCGGGCTCGTCGACGGCTTATTGCTCTCGGGAGGGGACGATGTCGACCCCGAGACCTACGGCGCCGTCGCCGACTCCTCCAAAGGACACCACCGGGATGTGGACGCCTTCGAAATCGCTCTGGTAAAGGCAGCCAGGGAACAGAACAAGCCGGTCCTGGCGATCTGCAGGGGAATTCAGCTGCTCAACGTTGCATTGGGTGGGACCCTCAACCAGGAGGTCACCCGGGAAGGCACGGCCCATGAGCCCATATCCGAGGACTCCGATCCCGACACCCTCAACCGCCAGCGCCACCCGGTGCATTTCGAGCCCGGATCGCTGCTCGCCGACTTCTACGGGACCACGGAGATCAAGACGAACTCCCTGCACCACCAAGGCATCGCCGAGCTCTCCCCGTCACTCATCGTCGAAGGTCGGACCGAAGACGGCCTCGTCGAGGCGGCGCGATGCAGCGGCGACTGGTGGGCCCTTGGTGTCCAATGGCATCCGGAGCGGATGGACCCCGCCCATCAAGAGCCCCTTTTCGGGGCTTTCCGGGCAGCGATCAGCCGCTAACGCGCACGCCGGTGGCAAGAGCGGAGCGCAGGCTTTCGAGACGCTCGGGAACCACCCGGTAGTGCACCCATCTCCCCTGCCGATCACCTTCGACCAGGCCGGCCCGGCGAAGGATCTTGAGATGATGGGAGACTGTCGGCTGCGACAGCCCCAGCGGCGCCTCCAGGTCACACCCGCAGGCAGTGCCCCCCGGTGCGGCGGCCAGCATCGAGACGATGCGCAGACGCACCGGGTCACCGAGGGCAGCGAAGGTCGCGGCCATGTCATCGGCGGCGTCGCTGTCGACCACTCCGTCGAACAAAGGTATGCAGCAGAAATCCATTCTCATATTGACAATAGTCGATACATCGATATAGTTCAATACATTGAAGTTCATCGATCTATTGCAAAAGGAGGAACGATGTCACTTCGCGAAAACGACGCCGGATGTTGTGACGACAACTGCTGCTGCTGAACTGGCCCGAAAGTGTGGTGCGTCCTGCTTCGTTGGGCGCACCACACCCGGAGATCAGCCTTAGCTCTCCAGAATCCGGACGGTTGCCTCGCCTTCGCTGCATCCCTCGAGCACCGGGCAGTATTGACACCATGGCCCTCCCCTCCTCTCGAAATCGGCGCCCGATGACCAGTGACGCCTCAAGTCGTCGACCATATGTGACACCTCGGCGGCCACCTTCAACACATCAGCGGTTACGGGTAGCGAGGAATAGCGCTCCCCCGTCTTCACGGAGATGGCCTCGACCGAAACCGGCAGCTGCTTGCGGTCGAGCATCCACAACAGGGCGTAGAAACCCAGCTGCTCTCTCGCCTCCCCCAGCTCACCCGTCTTCCAGTCGACCAGGCGGTGGCCCTCCGGATCGCCGCTGTAGACGGCATCGATCTGACCGACCAGCTCGACGCCCGCAGCGACTGCGATAACAAATACGATCTCCGCTCCCTCGAAGCCCTCCTGCGGAAACCGGACAAATCGCTGGTAGAGGGCCCGCACTTCTTCGAACACGCCACCAAGCTCGGAGGGCTTCAGGCCCAAATCACGCATCGAGTTATTGAGCCGCTGGGAGCCTCCGATCTCTTCGCGGCAAGCCTGTTCGAACGCGGCCTCGTCGATCGGTCCGGAGACGAGGTGCCTGCGGAATATCTGGTGGGCCAGGCTGCCGACGAACGACGAGCGGGAGGCGGTCCCGTAATTGCCCTGGTAGCGGGCATCCGCTCGGGCCGGGCACTGTTTGTAAGCAAGGTAGGACGTCGCCGAGACCCGGACGTCGTCTCCCGGTAGGGAGGGAACTATTTCCACCTTTGTCACGTCGAAACTGTAGATGTCGATGATTAAGCAAAGGGACCGGCCCGGGTTACCATCGGATCTCCGCCCGGGCAATCCCGGTGCCTCCTCTCCAATGCACGATTACGTCTCCTTCCGAAAATCTCCTAAGACCGCGTCCGCGATTCTCGCGATTGGCGTGGTTCTGCTGTTCCTGCTCGCATACGGTGCGACCCGTTTCGTCTCACGCGGCGAGGTGATGGGCAGGGTCGAGGTCGCGGGAGTACAACTCGGCGGACTCGATCGGGATACGGCGCTTGGCACCATGGTCCAGGTCGAGGAGGCATTCAGCGCTCGGACTGCCGTCTTCACGATCGAAGGGTCCACCGTGCAGCTGCCGCCGCCTGAGGTTGGGCTCGACATCGACGAGAATTCGATAGTCGGCACTGCGATGAAAGTGGGACGCACCGGTAACCCGTTCAGTGAGTTCTGGTGGTGGCTCACCCATATCGTCTCGAACCACACTATCTCGCTCCTGGGCACGATCGACCCCGATCTCGTCGACATCAAGCTGACCGAGTGGGAGACGAGCGTCATCGCCGAGCCAACAGTTCCCGGAGGCATCATCCTCGTCGACAATGAGCCGGCGCCCGTATATCCGGCTACCGGCACCGGGATTCTCAGAGAACAGGCCGAGGCGGAGATTCTCGAGATCATGCTCGAGACCAGGCCCACGGTTGGCGTCATCGAGACGAGGGTGATTCAGCCCGCCCTCACCGCCGAACAGGTCGATGATGCCCTCGCCGTGGCCCAAGAACTGCTCTCAGCCCCGGTCCTGATGACGCATGACGGCACAATTCTGACTGTTGACTCCGGAGAACTGAAGAACGCCTTCGTTGCAACCACAATCACCGAGGCCCCGGCGCGGATCGAACTCGGGTTCGACCCTGGTGTCGTCAACGAGTTCCTCGACCCGATCCGTTCCGAGTTCGAGCTGCAGCCCGTGAACGCCCGGTTCAACATCGAAGGGGACTCGATCTCGATCATTCCGGGTTCGAACGGCACCGAAATCGACGAAGTCGAAACCGCGACACGGCTCTACGATGCCGGCATCTCTCCGTCGCGCACAGGGGTGCTCCCTCTGGTGGAGGGTGCGGAGCCCGATGTGACCACGGCCTACCTCGAAGGTCTCAACGTCAACCATCTGGTGTCCCAGTTCACGACCTACTACGACTGTTGTGCGGCCCGGGTCACCAATATCCACCAGATCGCCCGGGATGTGGATTTGACCCTGGTCCTTCCCGGCCAGACCTTTAGCTTGAATGAACATGTCGGGCCACGCACCGAGACGAAGGGATACCTACCGGCAGGCACCATCGTCGCGGGAGAAATCGAGGACACCATCGGCGGAGGGGTCAGCCAGTTCACTACCACCTTCTACAACGCTGTCTTCTGGGGTGGCTATGAAGATGTCGAGCACCGCGCGCACTCCTACTACTTCGAGCGGTACCCGATGGGAATCGAGGCAACCCTCAACTGGAGGACCCCCGACCTCAAGTTCAGGAACAACCGTGACCACGCGATCCTCATCGACACCAGGTTTTCGGATACGTCGATCACCGTACGCTTCTTCGGTGACAACGACGGACGCACCCTCAAAGGCGAGCAGAGCGGGGGCAGGCTCAACATCTGGGTGGACAAATCGGGCGGCGCCGACGCTCGGCACGTCAAGGGCTCGGTCTCCGACCCATTTGCCGTGACCGAGCCGGGAAAGCCGCGTTACGAGCCCAACCCGGAACTCAGCCCCGAGGTCACCAACACCCTCCAATCCGAGCGCGAGGGTTGGAGCGTCACCGTCACCCGGAGGATCCTGGTCAATGATGTCGAGGTCGAGTCACGGGAGTGGCTGGTCCGATACGCGGCGCGCTTTGCCGTCTACGAAGTTCATCCCTGCAAGATGCCCGGATCGACCGCGACCTGCCCGACGACAACGACACTTCCACCCACCACAACCACGACAATTCCGCCGACAACAACCACCACCGAGCCGGAAGAGGCAACCGAACCGTGATCGGTCAAGCGACCGGTTCTGGCTCTTCTTCGTAAAAGCGAAGGAAGCTCTGGGTCTCATCCTTGACGCTGGCGGCGGTGGTTTCGTCCCAGCCGCCGGGGCGTCGCACCGTGATCGTGTTCTGCAGGACGAAAACATGGTCGATACCCGTGCCGAGGCCGAAGAGGCGCTCAGCCAGACGCCCGGGAACTGCGCTCCCGGGATGATCGGGGGTCATCTCATGGCCGTCCTGGCCGGTGAGACTCCTGTCGGTGTCGAGAAGTAGAAGGTCACCGACCTCGGCGACACTGCGGATTTCTACGGTTTGTCCCATGGGGAACGAGATGTTACTTCAGGATCCCATCCCGCCTGAATCCTCTCCGATCTCGTGGACCTTGACCAGGTTGGTCGAAGCCAGCCGGCCCGGCGGGACCCCGGCCACCATCACCACACGGTCACCTCGCCTGGCGATCTCCTGGGACTCGAGATAACGGGAGGCGGCGGCCATCTCCTCATCGGTGTAGGTCCGACGGTCGAGCGGATGGGGCATCACCCCCCAGAAAAGGGCCATGCGCCGCTCGGTCACCGGGTTCGGGGTGAATGCATTGATGCGCACTTCGGGGCGGTACTTGGAGATGAGACGGGCGGTGTTACCGGATTCGGTGAAGGCGACGATCATCTGGGCATCGACGTTGACCGCGATTTCGGTAGCGGCCTGGGCCACAGCGGAGGCGACAGAGTTTCCGTCCCCGACGAAAGGCACCGGATGGTCCCCCCTTCCCGACAAGGTCCCCTGCTCTGTCTCCAGACAGATCAAAGCCATAGCTTCGATGGTCTTGATCGGGTAGGACCCGACTGCCGTCTCCCCGGAGAGCATCACGGCGTCCGTGCCACCGAACACCGCATTGGCAACATCGGTGACCTCGGCCCGTGTCGGACGCGGGCTATGGATCATCGACTCGAGCATCTCGGTGGCGGTTATCGAGATCCGGCCGGCCGCGTTTGCCCGCCTCAAAATGTCGTTCTGGATGAGAGGCAATCTCTGCAATGGCAACTGTACGCCGAGGTCCCCCCGGGCGACCATGACCGCTTCGGAGACTTCGAGAATCGAATCCAGATTGTCGTAAGCCTGGGCCAGTTCGATCTTGGCGATGATCGGGACGTCGCCGCACAGCTGCTTCACGCTGGTCACATCCTCGCCGGAGCGAACAAAGGATGCCGCCACGTACTCGACGCCGAGTTCGATGCCGAAGGCAAGGTCACGTTCGTCCTTTTCGGTGATGGTGTCGACACTGAGGAGGCTGTCGGGAAACGCCACTCCTTTGTGGTTGGAGAGCTCGCCGCCCTGGACCACTTCGGCGACCAGCATCTCCTTCTCCTCACCGATCACCATCAGTGTCACGAGACCGTCGGCCAGAATCACCCGATCCCCCGGCTTGACGTCGTTGAGGAGGTCGGGGTACCCGACCGGGATGATCTCCAAAGAACCATTTCCACCCGCCGGCGAGAGCGACACCTGGGTGCCCTCGAGAAGATAGATAGGGCCTTCCGGGAAGGTTCCGACCCGGAGTTTCGGGCCTTGAATGTCCTGGACTATCGCCACCGACCTGTTGTGACGTTTCGCGGCGTCGCGTACCCAACCGGCGAAGCTCCGATGCAGTTCATGCTCACCGTGAGAGAAATTGAGCCTGGCGACATCCATGCCTGCCCGGACCATCGCATCGACAGATTCGGCGTCGGCGACTGCGGGGCCCATCGTCGCGATGATCTTGGTGTGGCGGTTCATATGTTCTTTAAAGCTAAGCAGAGGAGAGGGCTACTCCGTGACAGGTCGGTAAACGACTTCGCCAAAGAGCCGGATATTCACCGATTCGATTACTGCCGTTCCCTCCGGAGAACCGAGCCATTCCAGGAGCTCCACAGCCCCGTCACGGTTGGATGCGGAGGTGGCGACATAGGCCGTGTAGGGGTTCGCCAGCTCCTCGCCGGTCACTTGATAGTCGACGAGAGACAGAGCGTCGCGCGCCTCGAGGAACGCGCCGAGTTCAGCCAGGGTGAATCCCGACCTCTGATCGGCAATGAGAAGGGTCTGGCCCATCCCTTGGCCCGACTCGATGTACCACTCCTGCGGGCCGGGGTCGACCTCTAACACTGCCCAGAGGCTTAGTTCTCGATCGTGTGTTCCGGAAAGGTCGCCGCGACTGACGAAGGTGCGTCCCGCGGAGGCAATCGCGTGGAATGCTTCTGTCACCGGGAGGCCAGAAGGCGCGATGCCGTCGGGCGGGCCGACCAGGACGAAACGAGACTCGACCAGCGAGCGGGAGGCGAACCCGTGCCCTTGTTCGACGAAGATGGCCTCCTGCTCGGAGGCGTGGACAATCAAGAGATCTACCGCCCCGCGACGACCTAGTTCGAGAGCGAGAGCTGTGGGTTCGGCAACGACCGATACCTCGACGCCGGGATGGAGCGCTTCGTACTCAGCAACCACCGCATCCATGAGCCCCGAGTCGACCAGTGTGGTCCCGGCGGCAACGATCACTCGTTCGGATCCCGCCCCGCAGGCCGAGGCAGCGAGAATCAGCCCAGCGGCCAGCCAACGACTCATGCCATCACAATGGTGACCGCACTTGCCTTGACCGCCACACCCACCTCCGCGCCGACGTCAATCGAAAGATCGACGAGTGCTCCCGGTGTGACCGTCGCAACCACCTCGACTCCGATGTCCACCGTGACCTCGACCACTTGCCCCCGGTTCGATATCGAGGCGACCCGACCGACCCAGGTATTCCTGCTGGAGATGTCGTGGCCGGCCCCGGCCAGGCGGAGTGTGACCGCCTCGGCCCCGAACAAGGCGCGTGCCGGGCCATCGGCTTCACCCATCCCGGTGATCCTGAAATCGCCGATCTCGAGGACACACAGACCTTCAGCGGGTCTGGCGAAGCCAGCGATCAGGTTTGCCTTGCCCAGGATCTCGGCGCTGCGGGCGAAAGAAGGTGACCCGATGACCGTCGAGACCTCGCCCTGCTCGACGATGCTTCCTTTGTCGATGATCACCACCCGATCGGCGAGTGCGGCGACCACATTGATGTCGTGGGTCACGACGACGACGGAGCGCCCTTCCAATTCGGTGGTGAGGAGAGAGAGGATTTGCCCCCGCTCGGCGAAGTCGATCGGCGCCATCGGCTCGTCGAGGAGATACCAATCGGCGGGTCTGGCAAGCGTCCGGGCGAGCACCAGGCGATGCTTTTCCCCACCCGAAAGCGATGGTGCCGCTTGTTCGAGAAGACCTCCCACCCCGAGCCGATCAGCAAGCTGGCGGGCCCGAGCGGCTGGCTCCGACTCCAGACCCAGACCGAGGTTGAACCCGGCCGATCCCCGGAACATGTGCGGCCTCTGCTGGATGTAACCGACCGTACCCGCTGATGCCAGCTCGCGGACCAGGTATCTGAGGAGGGTGGTTTTACCCGCACCGTTGGGCCCGAAGATGACCGTGGTCCGGCCGGGCGGAAGCTCCAGTCCCGTTATCTGAAGCCGGCTCCCGTCCGCCGGGACCGTCACGTCGAAGCTCAAATCCCCACCCCCACCGGGCGATGCAGCCGTCCCAGAGACAGGTTGACCGCCAGGCTGATGGCCAGCAGCACGATTCCTGCCGCAATTGCAATCCCGAAACGCGCCTGGCGTGATTCCTGGACGATCAAGGTGGTCAGCACCCTGGTCTCGCCGAGGATGTTGCCTCCCACGATCAGCACCGCCCCCACCTCGGAGATGACCCGTCCGAATGCCGCGACGACCGCAGCACCAACACCTGACCGGGCCTCCCCGACTGCGAGCCGGTAACGCATGGTGGCGGGAAGGCCGAGCGCCTCGATCTCCGCGATCACTTCTCCCGGGAGCCCGCCGACCGCTCCCCTAGTCACTCCGGCCGCCACGGGGACGGCAAGCGAGACCTGGGCTATCACCATCGCAGCGGGTGTGAACACCAGGCCGAGCGAGCCGAACGGCCCTGCGTTCCAGAAGAGGAGGAGCACGAACAGGCCGACCAGTACCGGGGGGATGCCCATCCCCACGTTGATCCCCATCCGGAGCAGTGCCGAACCCGGGAAGCGCTCAAGGGCGAGGATCGTGCCCAGGGGAATGCCGACAAGGACGCCCAGAATCGTCGAAATCCCGGACACCGCGAGGGTCAGGGCGATTACATCTAGAAGCTCCGGCCCGAACTCGGAGAAAGCGTTAAGGGCATCGCCGATCACCTCACCGAGAAACTCCATGGGGGTGACGATACTTCAGGCGCCGGCCCGCGCCCTGATCACCTCGTTGACGAGTTTGGGGTCGGCCTTTCCCTGCGTTGCCCGCATCACCTGACCGACCAGGAACCCGAGGACCTTCTCCTCTCCACCCTGGAGTGACGCAAGAGCTTCGGGGTTGTCGGCAAGCACGGCATCGACGGCCGCTTCGATTGCTCCGGAATCGGAGATCTGGATCAGGTCGCGCTCACCCGCCACTTCGAGCGGTTCGCCTTCCCCGGCGAGCACCCCGCTCAGCACCTCCTTCGCTGCCGATGTCGATACCTTGCCGTCGTCGATAAGACCGATCAGCCCGGCGAGTTGGGTACCGGTGAGCGGCACGTCATCGCTGTCGGCGTCCTCGCGACGTTGCCACGCGGTGATCTCACCGGTGACCCAATTCGCGGCTGCGCGGGCGTCGGCGCCTTCTGCCACTGTTGACTCGAATAGCTCACGCATGGACGCGCCTGCTCCGGAAAGAACTCCGGCAATAGGCTCGTCGAGTCCGGAAGCTACGTACCTTTCAATCCGTTTCGCGGGAAGCTCGGGCAGAGTTGCCCGTACCCGCTCGATCCACGCAGCGTCCATCTCCATCGGCGTCAGGTCGGGCTCGGCGAAGTAGCGATAGTCGGAAGACCCTTCTTTCGATCGCATCGACCTCGTCAAGCCGGCCTCCTCATCCCAGTGTCTGGTCTCCTGCACCACGACAGCGCCGGAGTCCACCAGTTCGATCTGCCGGTCGATCTCGTATCGGACTGCCCGTTCCAGGGAGCGGAAGGAGTTCATGTTCTTGACCTCGACTTTGGTACCCAGGGCAGCTTCACCGACGGGGCGGATCGAGACGTTGGCATCGAAGCGGATCGAACCCTCTTCCAGCCTCGCATCGGAAACACCGAGTTCGGCCACCACGGCGCGCAGGCCCTGGGCATAGGCCCTGGCTTCCGCAGCGGAGTGGATCTCTGGCTTGGAGACGATCTCTACCAGTGGGACTCCGGACCGGTTGAAGTCGAGAAGAGTCGAGCTGGCACCGTGGATCCGTCCCCCATCTCCGACATGAGTCGACTTTCCGGTGTCCTCCTCCATATGGGCCCGCTCGATCCCGATCCGGCGCGTTTGCCCGTCGACGCTCACATCGAGATAGCCCTCGACACAGATCGGGGCGTCGAACTGGGAGATCTGATAGTTCTTGGGCAGGTCGGCATAGAAGTAGTTCTTGCGATGGAACACCGAAGCGGGCGCCACCGAGCAGTTGAGCGCCAGCCCGATGGCGATTATCGAATCGAGCGCCACCTCGTTGGGCACCGGGAGAGCCCCGGGAAGGCCCAGACAGGTTGGGCAGATGCTGGTGTTGGGCTCCTCTCCGAAGCCCACCGCACACCCGCAGAACATCTTCGACCGGGTCGCTAGCTCGACATGGACCTCGATCCCGATCACGCTCTCCCAGCTCAACCTGCCACCAACTCGAGGTCGGGACGCGCATCGAAACCGGCGAGTTCCTCGACGACTGCAGCCACCCGGTACAACATCGGCTCACCGAGGGCCGGTGCCATTACCTGGAAACCTATGGGGAGCCCCTGTGAGTCGAGGCCGATGGGCACTGAGATCGCTGGGTCGCCGGCGAGGTTGCTGGGGATGGTGCAAATGTCGGATAGATACATTGCCAGCGGGTCCTTGGTCCGCTCCCCCGCCTTGAAGGCAACGGTCGGGCTGGTTGGCGACACGAGCACGTCGACCCGGTCGTAGGCCCGGGCGAAGTCCTCACGGATTGCCGACCGAACCCGCTGGGCCTGCCCGTAGAAAGCGTCGTAGTAGCCGGCGGAGAGAGCGTAGGTCCCGAGCAGAATCCGCCGGGTGACTTCCGGGCCGAAACCTCCAGCCCTGGTCCGCGACATCATCTCCTCGGTGGTTTCCCCTTCCTCACGCAGCCCGTAGCGAATACCGTCGAAGCGGGCAAGGTTCGCCGAGCACTCGGCCGGCGCGATCAGGTAATAGGCGGACAGCGCAATCTCGAAAGTCGGGAGGCTGACTTCGACAACCCCGGCACCAGCCGCGCTCAAGCGATCGACCATAGACGAGACCTGCCCATCGACATCAGTCTCGTATCCCTCGCCGGCAAGCTCTGTGACCACTCCCACCCTGAGCCCGTCGACACCCTTGCCGATCGCTTCGAGAGGATCGGGGTACTCCCCCCGGTAAGAGGTCGCGTCAAGGGGATCGTGACCCCAGATTGCCTGCAATGTGAGCGCAGAGTCGAGCACTGTGAGACTCAGCGGTCCAATCTGGTCGAGAGACGAGGCGAATGCGATCAGCCCGTACCGGCTAACAGTGCCGTAGGTTGGCTTCATTCCAACAACCCCTGTCAGCGCCGCCGGCTGGCGGATGGACCCACCGGTGTCCGATCCAAGGCCGACCAGGGCAGAACCCGCTGCCACGGCTGCAGCCGACCCTCCGGAGGAGCCACCAGGGATCCGGGTGATGTCCCATGGGTTGTAGGTCGGGCCAAAGGCCGAGTTCTCCGTGGAGGAGCCCATGGCGAACTCGTCGAGGTTGGTCTTACCCACGATCACCGCCCCGCCTTCGCGGAGCCGGGTGACCACGGTTGCGTCGTAGGGGGGCACATATCCGGAGAGGATCTGCGACGACGCTGTGGTCTCGAGGCCCCTCGTCGACATGTTGTCCTTCACCGCCACCGGGATTCCGTGCAGCGGCCCGCGCTCGACACCGGAGGCAAGCTCATCGTCGGCCCGTGCTGCCGCCTCGAGCGCACCGTTGCGATCGATCGTGAGATATGCGTGGATCTGCGCTTCGGTGTCGGCAGCGGTCTTCAGCACCCGCTCCAGCAGCTCAGTGGCTGTCAATGAACCGGCGCGGAGCAACTCGCCCGCCCTGGCGATGGTGAGTGCAGTCATCACAGTTCGAGAGCAGGAGGCACCACAAAGAACCCGTCCCGTGCCTGCGGAGCCTGCTCGAGCACCTCCTCACGGTCCAGCGAGGTGCGAACCTCGTCGGTCCGGAACGCGTTGACCACACCCAACGGATGGGTCACATTCACCTCCGGCTCACCCTCGAGTTCCTGGACCCTGGCAGCGTGCTCGAGGATCACCGCCAGCTGGTCCCGATAGTGCTCCAGCTCGGTGTCGGACAAGCCGAGACGGGCCAGGCGGGCCACGTGCGCGATATCGATTTCAACAGGCATGCGAGGCGGAGTCTAAGGATCCGTCAGCCGTAGGTCGCCCAATAACGTTCTGTGTCGAGAACAGTTCGCCCACCGAACCGAAATCGACACAGAACAGCTTTGAACCGCCTCGTCCCCCGTTCTGTGGTCGAGAACAGTTCGCTCACCGAACCGAAATCGACACAGAACGGTCAGGAGAGGACCTGGCGCAAGGAGTCGAATGCCCATTGGAGATCGTCGATGGCGACGGACTCTCCGGGCTTGTGGGCGAGGTCGGTCTCCCCCGGGCCGAAATTGACTGCAGGGACCCCGCGCACCGCCAGCTGCGCGACATCGGTCCAACCCTGTTTGGGCGTCACCGGCGCGCCCGAGGCCTCGGCGAGAGAAACGAAGAGAGGGTTGTCCACCGATGGCAAGGCCGCCGGGGCCAGGTCGGTGATATCGATCGTGTCGGCAGGCGCACAGACTGCCCTGAGGTTCCGCTCGGCGTCTTCGATGCTCCGGTCCGGGGCGAACCGGTAGTTGATGTTGAGTTCGAAGCGACCCGGGATAACATTGTTGGCAACACCGCCAGCCGCCTTCGTGACTGACATCACTTCCTGGAAAACAAGTCCGGCGACGTTGCGTGGCTCGGGCTCGAGTCCGTCCATCGCAGTCAGGAACGGGCCGGAGCGCGTGACCGCATTCACACCCAGCCACGGGCGGGCGGAGTGAGCCGGCTCGCCCACGAAGGTGAGGGTGGCGTTGATGACTCCATTGCAGCCGGCCTGGAGCTCCCGATTCGACGGCTCGAGGACGATGCCGGCCCGACTTGACGTCAGGCCGGGGATCGTGTCGAGAATCGGGCCCAGCTGGTTGTTCAGGATCGGGCCTTCCTCGCCGGCGTAGAAGATCCCGACTATCCCGTCGGTTCCGAGAGCCTCGATGAGGTGGATCATCACCGCCAGCCCCCCCTTCATGTCAGTCGATCCCAACCCGTGGAGACGACCGCCGTCGATACGGGCACCCGTTTCCCCCTGCAGCGGGACCGTGTCGATATGGCCGACGAGAAGCACCTTTTCCTCAGACGGCTCTCCGATGACAACCGACTCCTGCACCACCCGCACCGGATGGGCGGCCAACCTTTCGGAAATGCCTTTGCAAATCGCTGCCTCGGAGCCGGTGGCCGACGGGATGCCAACCAACCATGCAAGTGTGTCAACCAGGGTGCTCATCAGTAGGGGAAGGTAACACGAGCCACTACGCTCCCCGCACGTGAGCAACTCGATCACATCGACTGGCCTGGCGACAACTGCCCGCGGCGTCGTTCTCTCTGTCTGGTATCCCGAGCCAACCGCCCTCACTCCTGGCGTCGATCTCGAAGCGATGACGGGAGACGACCCGACAACACTGGTCAGCCGGCACCTCGTCGAGACCACAGTAGACACAGGTGCTCCGCCTGCCAGCGCCGCCGATGCCTATCTGCGGCTCCACCTCCTCAGCCACAGGGTGCTTCGCCCGCATCAGATCAACCTCGACGGCCTCTTCGGAGTCCTCAACAATGTCGTCTGGACCGATCTCGGGCCGTGTGCCGTCGCCGACTTCCCTGCGGCGAGGGCTGCGGCAGCGGCCGCCGGTCGTTACCTCGGCGTGAATGGCGTCGACAAGTTCCCCAGGATGACCGACTATGTGGTGCCTTCGGGGGTGCGGATCGCCGACGCCAACCGGGTCAGGCTTGGCGCCTACCTCGGTGAGGGAACCACCGTGATGCATGAGGGATTCGTCAACTTCAATGCAGGGACCCTTGGAGCGTCGATGGTCGAGGGAAGGATCAGCGCGGGTGTTGTGGTGGGCGACGGCAGCGACATCGGCGGCGGCGCCTCGATCATGGGCACCTTGTCCGGCGGTGGTTCCGAGGTGATCTCGATCGGGAGAGGCTGCCTGCTCGGGGCCAATTCTGGAATTGGAATTTCCTTGGGCGACAACAGCGTCGTCGAAGCGGGGCTCTACCTGACCGCAGGCACTGTGGTCACCCTCCCCGACGGCGGGACCGCCAAGGGACGGGAGCTGTCCGGGGTCTCCGAAATGCTGTTCCGCCGGAACTCGGTGACGGGAGCAGTCGAGGCCCTACCCCGTTCCGGCTCGTGGGGTGGGCTCAACGCCGCCCTCCACGACAATTAGGGGCTTCCCGGGCTTTCTCCTCAGCGAGCCCCCACCTTTTGAGGTTTCAGCCGGCTGTGTCGCATAGATAGTTGTGGGCATCTAGCGTTCCAACGGTGCCTTACCGCTATATCTACCTCGGGCTTGGTCTCGTCCTCGTCGCGGCCGTGGCCTTTGGCATCGCCCTCGGAGGTGGCGGAGACCCGGTGGTTTTGCCCGAACCGGTTGAGGCGGTCTATCCGGAGCCAGGCGATCTGGTGCCATTCCAGACAGGAATCGAGATCGACCTGAAGATCGGCTATTCCGCAGATATCTACGTAGACGGCTGGCTGGTCCAGGACGCGACGTTCGTCGAGGGAACCGGTGTGTACCGCTGGTCACCTACTCCTTCCAACCCGACGATCAACCAGTGGACACCGGGGGAACACACGATTCGTGTGGTTTACGACACCGTCAACGGGCTTCCCGACCCCGGAGAATTCGAATGGTCGTTCCGGGTCGGATAGCGGTCAGGAATCACTCATTATGAAAGCACTATCAGGCCCTCATCCAAGAGCCTCCTGAAGGTGGCTCCGTCGATGATCGGCACGCCGAGCTCCTCCGCCTTTTGGGTCTTCGACGCCCCCGGTGAATCCCCCACGATCAGAGCGGTCGTCTTTCCCGATACCGATCCTGTCGCCTTGCCGCCTCGTGCCTCGATTGCGGCCTGGGCCTCTTCGCGTGTGAAGCCTTCGACAGTTCCCGATATCACGAATGTGGCCCTCGCCAGGAGATCGCCTGTTACCGATTCATCCACATCTTCGACCAGTTTCACCCCGGCAGCGCCCAGCTTCCCTACCAGTTGCTGATTTGCCGGATCGCCCGCCCACTCCACAACAGCGGAAGCAATGGCCTGCCCGACCCCGCCAATCGCGGAGATGTCCTCCTCAGATGCGTCGATCAAGGCGGGCAGCCCGCCGAAGTGACGGATCAGTGCACGGGCCATCGTCCCACCGACATGCCGGATGCCCAGCGCGGTCAGCAGGCGCGCCACCGGCCTTTGCTTTGCCTCCAATATCGCGGCTTTGAGGTTGTTGACTGATGTCTCGCCCCAACCCTCCCGTCCCCGGAGCTGATCGACGTCGAATGTGAATAGATCCGCCGCGTCCTTGACCAGGCCCTCGCCGAGCAACATGTCGATCGTCTTGTAGCCCATGTGCTCGATGTCCATCCCACCCCGTCCGGCGAAGTGGAAGAGCCACTCCCGAAGCCGTGAGGGACATTCGTACCCTCCGGTGCACCGTGCCACCGCCTCGCCCTCCGTCCGGACGATCGGGTTGTCGCAAAACGGGCACTCAGCAGGCATCGACCAGACCCGCTCCTCACCGGTCCGGGCCGCTATCACCGGTCCCACGACCTCGGGGATCACATCGCCGGCCCTTCTCACGATGACCTGATCGCCGATGCGCACGTCCTTCAAAGCAACCTGGTCCTGATTGTGAAGTGTTGCCAACCCGACGGTTGCACCGCCGACGAAGATTGGCTCCAGCACGGCGAACGGCGTAGCTGCCCCAGTCCGACCGACGTTGATGGCGATGTCCTTGAGCCTTGTCACCTGTTCCTCGGGAGGGAACTTGTAGGCAATGGCCCAGCGAGGAGCCTTCGAGGTGAACCCGAGAATCTCCTGCTCCGCGAGCGAATCGACCTTGACCACCACCCCATCGGTCTGATACTTCTCGTCGTGGCGGCCCTTCTCCGCCTCCGAGACATACACCATGACCTCTTCGAGGCTGCCCACCCTCTGCGATGAGGGGTTGACCTTGAAACCGAGCGAGCCCAGAAAGTCCATTGTTTCTGTATGCGACGTGAGGTTTGGGCCTCCTTCGATGAGCCCCAGTTGATACACCCAGATGTCGATGCCGCGGCTTGCAGTGACAGCCGGATCCTTCTGCCGGACCGATCCGGCCGCAGCATTCCGGGCGTTGGCGAAGAGGCGATCCTCGTTTTCCGCCTGGCGCCGGTTGAGCTCGTTGAATGCCTCATACGGCATATAGACCTCGCCACGCACCTCGACCACCGATGGAGGAGTGGCCGTATGGAGCCGCAGGGGAATCGACTCGATTGTCATAAGGTTCGCGGTTATGTCTTCCCCGGTGGTGCCATCACCCCTTGTTGCGCCGGTGACGAGGTTTCCCTCGCGATACGTCAGAACCACGGCTAGGCCGTCGACTTTCAGCTCACATGAGTAGGCAGAAGGGTCATCGCCGAGTTGACGAACCAAGCGTCCGCGCCACGACTGAAGGTCCGCTTCGCTCTCTGCGTTGTCGAGGGAGAACAGGGGCCGCAGGTGTTCCACCGGGGCGAAGAGATCCCCGATCGGAGTGCCCACCTGCTGCGTGGGCGAGTCGCTGGTGACCAGGTCGGGGTGGGCGGCCTCGAGTTCGCGCAGTTCGGCGACAAGGGCATCGAACTGTGCGTCGCTGACCGTCGGGTCGTCGAGGATGTAGTAGCGGTGGGCGTGTTCACGGATCGCCTGGCGGAGCTCTTCGAACCTGTCCTCTGGCTTCGTCATTACCGGGGACGTTAACCGACGGCTGTTACGAAATTGTTGACGCGATCAAGGCACCGCCCAGCACCATGTCGCCCTCGTAGAAGGCCACCGTCTGTCCCGGGGCAATGGCGCTCTGCCGCTCGTCGAAGATCAGCCGGTGGTCCTCCAGCGTCGCTCCCACCGGTTCGCCATGCGCCCGGTATTGAGCCATGACCAGGCCGGAGTGGGCAATGCCGGAGGTCCAGGTGACCTGTTCGAGTTCGACTCCGCCGACACCGAGATCTTCGCGACTACCGAGGACAACGGTGGAGGTCGCCGGCTCGATCCGGACGACAAAGCGCGGCTCTCCCAACGCGACACCTAGGCCGCGTCTTTGGCCGATGGTGAATCCGGCGATTCCCTCGTGCTCACCAATTGAGTTCCCGGCGGTGTCCACCACCTCTCCGGGATTGAAGGCCCCGGGCGCGTGGTCGGATAGGAATCCCCGGTAATCGCGCTGTCCGACGAAGCAGATATCCATCGACTCAGGCTTTCGTGCGGTTCGGAGGCCCATCCCGGCGGCAACGTTGCGAACTTGCGGCTTGGTCAGCTCTCCGACCGGAAACCGGGTTCTATACAGCTCGCTCTGGGTAAGCATCGAAAGCACGTAAGACTGGTCCTTGGCAGCGTCTTCGCCGCGGTGCAGTGTCCACGTCTCCCCGTCCTCTCTGGTGCGAGCATGATGCCCGGTGACGAGGACGTCGCTGTCGAAGTCATCGAGACGACGGAGAAGCCGGTCGAACTTGACGGTCCGATTGCACTCGACGCAGGGATTGGGTGTCTTTCCCGAGGCGTAATCGGAGACGAATCTGTCGACCACACCGCCCTTGAACTCATCGGAGTAGTCGAGCACGTAGTACGGGATGTCGAGCTGGGCCGCGACCCTGCGGGCGTCCTCGGCGTCGGAGACCGTGCAGCAACCGGCCGTTGGAGCCTCGCCGTTGGGTCCGGACCACAGCTTGAGTGTCACCCCCACCACTTCGTGGCCCGCATCTTTCATCAGAGCCGCAGCTACCGAAGAATCGACCCCGCCTGACATCGCGACCAGGACCTTCATCGCAACTCTCCAACGAGGTCGACCACGACCTGCGCCGCCCGGTCTGCCTCCGAACGGGTCGAAGTCCAGCCGAAGCTGAAACGCACCGACTCCCGGGCCTCAGCTGCTGAAAGCCCCATCGCTTCGAGCACGTGGGACACCGTGGCGGCACCCGACTGGCAGGCCGAGCCGGCAGAGGCGGCGATACCCTCTCTATCGAGGCGCATCAGGAGGGCCTCGTTACGGACACCGGGAAATCGAATGTTGAGATGAAGAGGTGACCGGTCTGAGGTGGGCGTGTTGACGATTGCATCCGGGAAGGCGCCCGCCAGGTGATCTCCGAAGCCATCCCTGATCCTGCCGATCTCACCGACCAAGCGGTCCCGGTCGGCGGCGGCCAATTCCATTGCTGTTGCCAGGCCAACTGCCCCCGCCACATCGTGGGTGCCGGACCGCCGCCCGAGTTCCTGGCCACCACCGTGAATGAGAGGTTCCAGGGCGGTCCCTGCGCGCACATAGAGCAGCCCGGCACCCTTGGGCCCGCCGAATTTGTGGGCCGTGAGCGACAGCATGTCGACACCGAGCTGGCCAACGTCGAACTTCATGGAGCCGAATGCCTGAACTGCGTCGGTATGGACAAGCACGTCACGATCCATCCCCTTGACAGCACGGCTGACAGCGGCGACGTCGTTCAACGCGCCGGTCTCGTTGTTGACGAGCATCAGCGAAACCAGAGATGTGGTCGGTGTGAGCGACGCCACGATCTCCGAGGTTTCCACCCTCCCGTTGCGATCGACCCCGGCAACGTGCACCCCGCTACCGCGGCGGCGGAGGAAATCTGCCGTTTCGAGCACGGCTTCATGCTCGGTGGCGCCGACAACGACATCGGACCGGCCTGAGCCACTGAACACGGCACCGGTCAGGGCAAGATTGTCGCTCTCCGTTCCGCCGGAGGTGAAGACGACTTCCATCGGCCCGCAGCCGAGGATTTCAGCGATCCGTTCCCGGGCCTCCTCGAGAGCGTTCTTGGCGCGACGCGACACACCATGGATTCCTGACGAGTTGCCGAAGGAGTCGATGGCGTGTGGCGCCATCGCCTCCCATACCCCGGGACGCATCGGCGTTGTCGCGGCGTGGTCCAAATAGATCACGGCACCTATTCTCGCAGCTATCAAGTCTTGGGCCAGCCCGGCATCGACCCTCACCGTCAAACTGTGAGCGAGTAGACGAGGGCAAACACCAGGCTGTAGACCACATAGGCTCCCACC
Source organism: Acidimicrobiia bacterium (assembly GCA_050329555.1). Classification (GTDB taxonomy): domain Bacteria; phylum Actinomycetota; class Acidimicrobiia; order Spongiisociales; family ZC4RG35; genus MA-ANB-1. Next base: position 35,024 of record JBHJOQ010000007.1, read on the forward strand.
ACAACCGCAGGGGTCATGTCTCCCCAGCCCACGCCGAACATTCCCGGGTCGTTGAAAACGATCTCACCTCGATCGACTGAAAATGCGGCGCCACTCGCTGCTGCCAGGCGGTCGACCACACGGGGGTGGACCCCCTTCAGCCAGCCGAGGCCGACTCCAATCAGAGCACCGTGGACCATCCCGAGGAGTAAGGCCACGTTGAGACCAGCCCCGGTGAGAGAGAAGACCAGAGCGTAGATCGATCCGTTGACAGCCGTTCCGATGACGACGTAATGCATCAGCGAGCCAATTGCCATCGCAAGATCGTGGTCACCGGAGACCACTGCCCCGACCAATAGCGGTATCGACGGCATCGATGTCGCACCACGAAGCGTCGCCAGCTCTGTGGCGAGCGTCATGATCACGGTGGCGAGGAAGCCGGCAATCAGCGAGGAGAGCAGACTGAAGTCCAATTGTCTCCCTGTCGGAGTCAAACCACCTGTACCCCGGCCGCAAAGAGCCCAAACCGCCTGCGGCGGCTCACTATGGCGCAGGTGGCATAATCAGCCAATGGGAATCAGAGTCGAGAAATCGATCAGTGCAACCCGGAACGAGGTCTGGTCCGAGCTGGCCAACCTCGCTACCCATGCCTCATGGATGAAAGATGCTGTGGAGATCGAATTCCTCGGGGTTGAGCAGTCCGGTATCGGCACAAGGATGCGGGTGCCGACCCGGGTCGGACCGTTCCGAACGACCGACATCCTCGAGGTGACAGGCTGGGTCGACGGCGAATCGATCACCGTCGCCCATGAGGGGTTGGTGAGCGGCAGCGGACGATTCAATCTCGACGGTGACGACCCCACTTCGGTTATCTGGGAAGAGACTCTTCGTTTTCCATGGTGGCTCGGCGGGCCGATCGCAGCCGTGTTCGCCCGCCCGATCCTCCGTGCCGTCTGGCGGGGGAACCTGGGGCGGCTCGCGGAACGGGTGGCTGCGCGCCGCCGCTCCTATTGAGCCGCCGCCAACAGGTCAACCAGACTGCGTGATTCGCCCCTCACCGCCAAAGGGGTAAGCCGTGACGGTGATCAGGCCGGATAGCGCCGTCTGCATGAAGTTTCGGGCCGCTTGTTCGTAGGTCACGCCCAGCGCGGTGAACGTCCCGCCCCCGAAGTCGTAATTGTTCCCGCCGCGAGCGAGGAAGTCGATGGTGGCCGCCGCCACCACCACGCCGGTCGGCACGCCGTTGACCACCAGGGCAGTTCCGTCGTCGAGCTGAGCATTTCTGACTCTCTCGCCCTCCGGGAATGTGGAATCCCACTCGAAGCTGAAACCGGATATCTGGGCGAAGGCCCCTGAGTTCACCCCGGCCAGGCTGGCATCTGAGACTCCGGTCTCGAGGATGCCCTTCAGCGATGCTGCGGAGACATCCTCAACCACACTGACGAAGTTGAGGAAAGCCCACTGCTGGTTCACCTCGAGCCGGGTGAGCGGTTCTGGGTTCGCCGGGGTCGCGTCCGGTTTGAGAATGATGTCGGGTGAGCGGATACCGCCGCCGTTCTGGAGCGCGATTTCGGGCTCCGGGACGCCGAAGACGCCGGCAAGCTGCTGCGCCTGCCAGAGAAGGGAGTCTGCAGCGATGTTCCCGAGGTTGGTCTCGCTGACCCGCTCGCCGGGCGTCGCCACGACGAAAGCGCCATTAGCGAACGCGCCCAGCCCTCTTCTGCTGTCGAGCGGTACTTCGGTCAGCGCCACCACTTCGGCGGCGAGGTCGGCGACAAAATCGGCCACCGGTTTCTCGACCTGGGCAACGAGGACGGGGTCAGGATCAATGCCGTCGATGGCTGCCACCCGGACCGGGCCGCTCTCATCGAAGACTTCGATGAGGTTTCCGGCCGCGTCGAATCCGACCACCAGGTTGCCCACGTAGCCGTACGCTCCGGCAGTCGTCACCACGGGGACATTGGCGCCGTCGCCGCCGGTCGCAGTGATCGGGTACGGGAAGGAGGCCACATCGCCGGGCAGCAGGGGATCGTCGGGGTTGGCCAGCAGCTCGTCGCCTCCTCCTGCCACAGCGACGTCGACTCCGGTCAACTCGGCGAGCAGGGCGAGGTCCTCGTTGAGGTTCTGCAGGTGTGAGATGAACACGATCTTGTTCACACCGCTGCCTTCGAGTCTGTCGATCTCGGCTTGGACGACTTCAGTCACATTCTGCAGCACTTCGACGTTGCGCGGGCTGGAGATGGAAGCGAGGAAAGGTGTGGTGGCCCCGATTATGCCGACCCGCTCTCCTCCGGCGCGGACGACGGTTGAGGCAGTGACGATCCCCTTCCTGGCCAGGGCAGCCAGGCGGGGCTCGGCATCGAAGACGAGGTTCGCGCTCAGGAACGGGACCCGGCTCGTGCCTGTCGTCCGGGACCCGAAGCTTTCGATGAAGTCGGCAAGGACGTCAGGGCCGAAGTCGAATTCGTGATTGCCAATGGCAATAGCGTCGTAGCCGATCAGACTCATCCCGATGGCGTCATAGAACGGAGGGCCGTTGTCCAGGCTCGCCTGGAACTGGGGGCCGGCGAGGAAGTTGTCGCCCGACGACACGGTGATGACTCCGTGTCTCGCTCGAGGATGAACCGTGGCCGCGTCGTCACGGAGGCCTTCGACAAGCGACCCGAACATGGCGATGCCGCCATAGAGTTCTCCGTCTATCTCAGCCGGAAGCAGGTTCGACTCACCATCGTTGTTGTGGAGTACGGTGAGCACGAACTCAACCCGGTCATCGTCGGTCACAGCTCCTGCGAAGGGGGCGGCGGAAAAAGCGACGAGTGACAACAAGGTGACCAACAGAACCAGACGCCGGAGTTTCAACATCATTCTTCCTCTGCTCTTGAAGACGTCGAACTCTAGCCCGCTGCTCACCGGGTAGCGAGGTCGGGGTTAAATCAAAGCCTCTACAGCCGGTGAGAACAACGTATCAACTTCGGGCATCCGGGAAGGCGCCTCGCTCCGAACAAAGAGCAACACGAGCTAAGGAGGCTCCCGCAAATGAAGAGAATCACTACCCTCGCCGTCGTCGCCGCGATGGCGCTGACCATGGCATTGCCCGCTTCGGCCGCACCGGCTGCGCAGGCACCTCCAGCAACTACCATCCTCGACATCGTCCTTGTCGACGATGGTGAGTTCGACATCCTCCAGGCCGCGGTTATCGAAGCCGGACTGGTCGACTTACTCAACGGGACCAAGAAGCTGAGGGTGTTTGCACCGACCGATGCCGCTTTCGTGTCGACGTTCGAAGCCGCTCTCGGTGGCCCGCTCACCGAACAGGACGTCATCAGCTTCATCGAGGCTGGCGGGGTCGACGCCGCGTACGGCGATGGAGCCCTCGCCAACATCCTCGGGTACCACGTCACCAACGGAGACCGGGCACCGGTCCTCGCGCGACCCTCCTACCGGATGTTCAACGGCGACCGCGTCACCAGGCACCAGTTGATCGACGCAGGTGTTTCAACGACGAACATCCTCGCCTCGAATGGCGTGATCAATGTCCTGGACACCGCTGTGCTGATCCCGTAACCAGCCACCAACAACCGAGAGTGGCCCCGCGACGATTGTCACGGGGCCACTTTCAGTCATCCTCCTGCTCCTGCAACGGCAATTGCAGGACGACCCTCGCACCACTCGAATGTGATGGGCCGATGCGCACGGTTCCGGATGCGTCGCGGGCGAGTCGGCGGACGATGTCGAGACCGAGCCCGCTGGATCCCGCACCGCTCGATCCCCGTTGCAGAGGGTCGAATCCATCGGGAAAGCCGCTGCCGCTATCGGCCACTTCGACCTCGACGGTTCTGTCCAGAACACTGACGATCACCCCGAATTCGACGCCGGGGTCGGTGTGTGCGAACACATTGCCCAGGAGTGCGTCGAACGCAGCTGCCACCTCGCTCTCCGGCACGGCAACCGGTGCCGGTGCATCGGCGATGTCGACATGGAGGTCTCTGGCCTGCTCGCCCGAAAGGACTCGCCAGAACTCCATTCTCTTCTTGACAACCGTGACCACATCACAATTCGGACTGCGGGCTTCGGGAGTCATCCGCGCATCGCTGATCAGCTCGTCAACTGCAACCCGAAGCCGGTCGACGCTCTCGATCAGCGACGCGCGCTCGCCCGAGGCTGTCATCTGCTCGACCTGGAGCCGTAGTGCGGCCAGTGGGGTGCGCAGGCGGTGGGAAAGATCGGCAACCCCTTCTCGTTCCTCCGCAAGCAGTCCACGGATTCGCCCGGCCAGTTGATTGAAAGCCACTGCTATCGCCACCAGTTCCTCAGGGCCTTCTTCAGCGACCCGGGTCTCCAGCTCCCCCCGTCCCAACCGCTCGGCTGCACCAGCGATTCGTTGCGATGGCCCGACAACTCCGCGTCCCAGCCGGTCGGAGACAAATAGCGCTGCACCGACCAGTCCGACGCCGAGCAGACCGAGCAATGCCCAGGCCCTGGTGACCCCCCGGTTCAGCGACGACGGCGGGACGGATGAATAGACGACTGTGGTCCCCTCACCGGTCACGACCGGGATCCCGATGCCAAAGCCTCCGTCCTCCCGATATGCCGACAGGGCGCTCTGGGCGCCTCGCACTTCGTCGATGAGTGCCTCGTCGGGTTGGCCTGGCCCGAGACTCTGCCCATCGGGGAGAAGTATCAGGCTCCCTTCCGGCACCGGCCCGATGAGTCCACTGATGTCACCGGGCCTGAGATCGCCCCCGGCGCCGATCGCCGCCGGGACGATGACAGCGGCCAGGGTGCGCGCCGTTCGTTCCGCCTCGAGCCGGCCGCGTTGGTCAGCTTGCTGTCTCACCAGGAAGCCAAGGGGCACGACAAACGCGATCACTACGAGCAAGGTGACCCCGGCGGTCAGGAAGTTGATGCGTGCCCTCATGGGGCCGTCAGTTTGATTCCAACTCCATGCACGGTATGGAGGTAGCGGGGCTCCGAGGCCGACTCGCCCAGCTTCTTGCGCAGCCACGACAGGTGGACATCTACCGTCCGCTCCGAGCCGCCGTATGGCTCCCTCCACACCTCGGCGAGCATCTCCCGTTTGGTGACGACACTGCCGGAGCGTTCGACGAGCAGAAGAAGCAAATCGAACTCCTTGGGCGAGAGATCGAGCGCGGTCCCGCCAAGGGTTGCCTCACGGGCCGCCCCGACGATGCTGAGCTCTCCGACAGTGAGGGTCGCCGGTTCGTCTCCCGGGCGGCGTCTCAGGACCGCTCTCACCCTGGCCTCCAGGTTTTCGGCGGAGTACGGCTTCACTATGTAGTCGTCTGCTCCGGCATTGAGCAGCCGTACAACCGATGCGTCGTCGTCACGGGCCGTGGCCACGATCACCGGCACCTGACTGACCGCGCGCAGCATCCGCAACAGCTCGCCACCATCGAGGTCGGGGAGACCGAGGTCGAGGATCACGACATCCGGAGCAGTGGAGACGACCTGCTGCAAGCCTTCGAGCGCCGACGAGGACGTCTCGATGTCGTGTCCCGCCCGGGCAAGGGCAGCCGCGACGAGCCTGCGGATGTCGGAGTCGTCTTCGATCAGGTGGATTCGTGCCATTTCCAGAAAGCCTATTGGGAATATAAGGGCGGACAACGGTCTTAGGAAAACCTTGAGGCTTCGATGACACACAGACAACCGGGGTTGGGCATGATGGGCAGATGATCTCAGCGCGACATGCCCTCGGATGGTTACTGGCGACGACCCTGGTCACACTTGCCGCATGGTGGGTAGTCGCAGCAGCATCCGGCGAGGTCAACGAAACCGCCGGGGCCCCCCTGGTGGTGCCAACGACAAGCTCCTCTGTCGACACCGGATCATCTTCTCTCCCCGATACCCCGACAACCACAGCCCCCGGTTCGACGACCACATCTCAAGCAACCACGTCGACAACAGCACCGGGCGGTAGCACATCGACGACAACAGCCGCTCTGCCCTCGGGGGTGGAGACGATCAGTTCGGCCGGGGGAACGGTGACAGTCTCTTACGGCAATGGCCAGGTCCACCTGCAGGGGGCGACACCCGCATTCGGCTACTCGATGGAAGTCGAGAAGACGGGCCCGGACGAAGTCAGAGTCGACTTCGAGTCCGACAGTTCCGATGTCTCAGTTCGGGTCAAATGGGAGGGCGGCAGCCTCGACATCGAGGTGAAGGACTGACTCCGGCAGTGCTCTGGCCAGCAACGATGGCGATGTTCAGGGCGAGTCAGGGGCATCGTCCAGCAAGGACGCGTCGACGTTGGCCACCGGGCCGTTCGTCGAAGACGAGGACGCAGCTGGCGGCGTCACCTGGCCGTCCCGAACGCGGCAAACGTTGGAGGTCGGGGCACTAGCCGCCGGTAAACTCCGGCTTTCTCTTTTCGACAAACGCTGTCACGCCCTCGCGCGCATCAACGGTCGTGAAGAGCCTTTGAAAAGCGGCGGTTTCTCTGGCCATGTCAGCTTCGAAGTTATTGTTGACACCGGTCTCGTTGAGGACGCGCTTCGCCTCGGCGAGTCCCCGAGTTGCCATCGTCGCCAGCTCAGCCGCATCTTTCATCGCCAGCGGGAGGATGTCATCGACCGATGCCACCCGGTCGGCAAGGCCGATCTCCAAAGCCTCCCCTGCAGAGACCTGCTTGCCGCTGAAGACCAATCTCTTCGCCCGCTGATACCCGATCAGCCTGGCCAGCCTCTGGGTCCCGCCCGCACCGGGGATGAGTCCGAGCAGGATCTCCGGCTGACCGACCACAGCGTCGTCGGACAAGTACCTGAAGTCGGCTCCCATAGCCAGCTCCAAGCCGCCGCCGAGGGCAAAGCCGTGGACGACAGCAATCGTCGGCTTTTCCAGCTTCTCGAGGACGTCGATCGCCTGAACAAGCGAGCCTGCGATCGCATCGCTCTCGGAGCTCGATTCCATCTGCTCTTTGAACCCCTTGATATCGGCTCCAGCGGCGAAGTTTGGCTCTCCGGTCACCACCACCGCCCGAATCGACGGGTCCTCACACTCGCGGAAGGCCTCGAGCAGGTCGTTTGCAAGCTCCAGATTCAGAGCATTGACAGGTGGGCGGTTGAGCCGCGCCAGTGCGACGGCTCCTTCTCTCGTGAGTTCAACTAAGGCCATGTCAGCAGGCTAGCGGCGCCGCAAAATCTTCCACGAGGCCCGACGGCGATCAGCCGTCGGACAGGTATCTGGCGAGGTCGATAAGTGCCCGCTGGAATTCCTCACCGTGGCCTGGCACAACGGCATGAGCCACTTCATGGGCGACAACCCATGCATTGGCAGGCCGATCGATCAGAATCGACCGCGTCGACGGGTCGTACACGCCCCCGAGGCGCCCACCAAGATCATCGACAACGGCAAGGGCGACCCGATCGATGCCGAGATGGTCGGTCAACTCGTTTGCCAGGGCGACTGCCGCCGCGTCGTCGAGGAGAGTGTTGGCCAGACGGCTCATTTCCAGGTCAAGTCCGGCCTCAACAACCGCCTCCCGGACGATGCAATAGTCATCGCCGCAGATCGCGAGTCCGCTGTCTGAGACCGCCGGAGTCGTCCCGTCAAACAGACTCTGCAGGGGAAGTATCGCCAAGCTCACCGCGACCAGAACTGCGATAGCCACCACCGCCGGCCGCCGCCAGCGCGAGGGTGGGGTCGGTTCGAGTTCCTCGTCGTCGGCATCCCACTCGTCGAACGTCGCTTCAGAGTCGGTGGGTTGCAAGTTCATGTGCGAGTCGGTGATGGTATCGGCAGAGGGATCCAACCTCACCCGGCCGGAGAGCATCAGTGCGGCGCAGGCTCGGTCGCCGGGAGGTCTCGCATCTCGGGGCGCTCGGCGGGGGGAACCGGGCGAATTCTCACTCTGGCGTCGACGACTGTCACCCCGCCCCCCGGCTGGTGGACTTTCACCGGGTTGAGGTCCATCTCCACCAGCTCCGGGACAGCCGAGATCAGCGCAGACACCCGGAGGATTGCATCTTCCAGAGCAGCGATGTCCCCCTCGGGCTGGTTGCGATAGCCCTCGAGCAGCTTGAAGCCCTTGGTATCGCGAATCATCTCCCCGGCGTCGACGTCGGTCAATGGATGGATCCGGAAGGCGACGTCCTTGAGCAGCTCCACGTATATCCCACCCAGGCCAAACACCACGAGTGGACCGAAATTGGGATCCTGCGTCATGCCCACGAGAACCTCATGGCCACCGGAAACGAACTCCTGGATCAGAACGCCTTCGGCGTCGTGAACAACTCCAGTGACCGCCCCAAAGCCCGAGCGCACCTCCGCCTCGCCCTCGACTCCGAGGATCACCCCTCCCACATCGGACTTGTGCAAAGCCGACGCAGAAATCACCTTGAGGACGACCGGCCCCCCGATCTCAGCAGCGCGTTCCACCGCTTCGTCGGCAGTGTGCGCCTTTGCCGACTTCGGGACTCGCAGCCCGGCATACTGCAAAACCAACTCGACATCGGCCGGATCAAGCCAGACCCCGTCTTCGGGAGCGCCGTCGGCTGCTCTGTCGATGACGATCCTGATCGCGGTAACTGAGTCGTCTTCGAGGCGCGACTCGACACCCTGTTCCCTGGCCCGCCATGCGCCGTGGCCCACAGCCCGGGACAGGGCAAGGGCGGCGGCCTCGGGGAATGCATATGTGGGGATTCCACGCTGGCCATCACCACCGCCGAGCGGGCGGGCAACGTCGCCCGCCTGCATGAACACCGAGAGCAGGGCGACACCGCCCTCGTAGCCGTCCTGACACGACCGGATGGCCATGGCCACGTCGTGGGCCCCGTCCGGTGATGTGGGAACGTAGATGACCATCACGGCATCGACCTCCCCGGACTCCAACAACAGCCTGGTTACAGCCTCGAACTGGGCCGGGCCCCCCGACGCGATCAGATCGACCGGGTTCCTCGTTGAGGCTTCTTCAGGCAAGTGCGACTGCATCGCGGAGCGAAGGCCGGCGGAGAGCTCCGGCAGCTCGAGGCCGTTCGCCTCCAGAGAGTCTGCAGCGAGAATTCCCGGGCCGCCTGCGTTGGTGACGATTCCTACCCTGGTCCCGGCAGGCACGGGCTGGTTGGCTAGGAGGTTCGCCGCACCGAACAGCTCCTCGATCGTGTCGACTCGAATCACTCCTGCATGGCGGAACAATGCGTCCACAGCCACATCAGAAGAGGCGAGGGCGCCGGTGTGCGACGACGCCGCCCGACTGCCCGCAACCGACCTACCCGACTTGACCGCGATTATCGGCTTGCGCCGACCGATCCGGCGGGCAAGACGGGAGAACCTCGTCGGATTTCCGAACGATTCGAGATACAGAGTGATCACGTCGGTCTCGGGATCGTCCTCCCATGCGAGGAGGAGGTCGTTGGCGCTGACATCGGCCTTGTTCCCGACGGAAACGAACTGGGAGATCCCGATGTTGTTTCGGGTTGCGTAGTCGAGGATCGAGATCCCGAGGGCTCCTGACTGGCTCGACATCGCAACATTTCCTGCCGGCGGATAGACCGGGGCGAAGGTCCCGTTGAGGCGGACCGCGCTCGCGGTGTTGAGCAGGCCCATACAGTTCGGCCCGACCATCCGCATTCCAGACTCCCGCACGATCTTCAGTAACTCGGCCTCGTCCGTTGCGCCCTTCGCGCCGACCTCGGAGAAACCCGCCGAGATGACCACCACACCACGAACACCCTTCTCCACACACTCCTTCACGACTCCGATGACCATTGGCTGGGGAACCACCACAAACGCCAGATCGACGTCATCGGGCACATCCATCACCGACGAATAGGCTCTGACCGAGCGGACCACCCGCGACTTCGGGTTCACCGGATACAACGGGCCGGTGAAGCCCTCCGAGAGGATGTTGTGAAACAGCCTTCCCCCAATCGAAGCCGGGTTGTTCGAAGCGCCGATCACCGCAACGGAGCGCGGGAAGAACATCGGCAATAGCGAAGCGGCGACCGCCCGCTTCTCATAGTCCCCGGCCACGGTCAAAGACTCTTCGCTCTCAGCGGTCGGGAAGTCGACCGTGAAAACCCCCTGGTCGATTGTCCGGGTCAGCTCATATCCGCTGTTGCGGAAGAGCCGCATCATCTGCCTGTTCTCCGGGAGGACGTAGGCACGGAAAGCGTCAATGCCGGTCCCCCGGGCGTGGCTGGTCAGCAATTGGAGGAGTTTTGTGCCCAGCCCCCTGCCCTGATGCTCGTCGGCAACTGCAAACGCCACTTCTGCTTCGTTGTGGCCCGCGCTCTCCTTGTCATAGCTGGCGATACCGATCATCTCTGCGTCGTAAAGCGCGATCAGCGCCATACGATCGCGATAGTCGACGGTGGTGAAGTACCGAACTTCATCAGGATTCAGCGACTCCTTGAGCTTAAAGAACCGGAAGTACCTCGACTCGGGGCCCAGCTTCTCGAAGAATCGGATGATCAAATCGGAGTCGGTGGGCTTGATCGGCCTGATCCGGACCCCACCGCCGTCGCGCAGGACTGCATCCAACTCGTATTCCACCGGGTAATCGCCCAATTGTCGCCTTTCGTCTGGTCGCCCGCTGACAAGGATACGAGATCAACACCCGGAGTTACCCGTTCCTAACCCACCATGTCGCTACAATCGACGGTAACGGGAAAGGTCCAGGGTGGAACCTCTGTGTGGGACCTCTCACCGGTCAGCATCGTGGGGCCCGGGTTCGGTTCCTCTCCCCTCCCCCACCCACCGGCCCGGGTCCCGCGACCTTTCCAGCGTTTGCACTGTGCCCAACAGAACGGATTCCGCCGAACCCCTCTGCACGGTGCAGCATCCCCTCACCTTTCTGATAGCTGCACTGTGCAAGAAGGAGCGGCGGATACCGAACCCTCCTGCACAGTGCGGCGGTAGTTGGTAGAGCGGTGCCCGGGGTGGGAATCGAACCCACACGGGCCGAATCGGCCCAAGGGGGTTTAAGCCCCTCGCGTCTACCGTTCCGCCACCCGGGCAAGGTCAGAAGATCGGGCTAATCAGCCAGAAGTTCGGCGGCCACGCCATCGAGAGTATCGCGCTCTGACACCGTTATCTCATCCATATCGAGATGGCGGAGCACCTCGCGAGCGATCACCGCCCCGGAAAGGATCACCGGGGCCCGCTTCGGGTCCAGGGCCGGTATCGACGCAGTCTCCTCCGGAGTCATCCGGGCGAGCATGGCCACAAGCCGATCGAGGTCCGGGGCACCCATCTTGAAACCGTGGACACGATCGCTCTCATACCGGGGCAGCTCGAGTGCGATTGCTGCCAGCGATGTCCAGGTTCCGGCGATGCCGATCGAACGAACCGAGTTCCGCGCCACGACAGCGAAGAGCTCGCGCACGTGAGCTGCGGCACTATCAAGCTGTTCTCGAGAAGCGGGTCGATCGGTGAGAATCCGCTCGGTCAGGCGCACCGATCCAATATCGACCGACGCAGAGGATTCGATGGACACGAATTCGGAGGAGCCGCCGCCGATGTCGGAGACCATGACCTCGGAACGATCGTCGAGGCCGCTGGTTGCGCCCTCGAAAGCGTATTGAGCTTCTTTTTCCCCGCTGATGAGGGTGGGCATAACCCCAAGCACCACTTGCGCCCTTTTGAAGAACTCGTGGCGGTTTTCGGCGTCACGCGACGCCGAGGTGGCGATTGCCTTCCTCCGATTCACGCCATACTTTTCCATGAGCAAGCCGAACCGGGCGAAGACTTCGAGGGTGGCGGCGATCGACGACTCCGACAGCCGCCCTGTCCTGTCAACTCCAGCGCCCAGCCCGGTTACCTCGACCCAGCGTCCTGCTTCGACGTGGCGGGAAGTTATCAGCAGGCGCATCGAGTTCGTCCCGATGTCGACAACCCCGACGTTCAAGGGAGGTTCGACCACTCGGGGTTCCAGCCGCCATCCACCACGCAACGAACCTGGCAGTCGAGGGGCTCGATCCAGGAGGCAACCGCCGCACCTACCGGGTTCTCCCCGCCGGCTGCGGTGTGGGCGTAGTGGGCGTGGAGGCACTTCACCCCCGCCCTCGATCCGCCGACTCCCCCTGTTGGCCGGGGCAGGTCGTCATCGGGCAGCGACGCATCACGCAGTGCTCCGTAGCTGGTGTGAGCGGCCTCCAATGCTGCTCCGAATGCGAGATCGCTCGATGCTTTCGCCTCCATCCGCTTCACACCGCCCGCTCCTTCCAGACGGCCAATCCGGGTGGCGGCCAGCGGGCAGGTCAGCCAGTAGAGGGTGGGAAACGGAGTCCCATCGTCGAGCCGGGGTGGGACCTGGATCACCACGGGCAGCCCGAGGTGGCAACGCGCCACCACATCGGACTCGGCCCTGGGTGATCTCCCGATCTGGACCTCGACTACCGCCCGGTCGTCAAGCGTGCCCACCGGTCAGGACCCGAGGTCACCACCGGAGACGAAGTCCCAGATCTTTTCGACCCATGTCCTCTCCGGTGCCGCTGGCTCAGGGTCTTCCCTGGTCACCGCCTGACCCGCTGCCGGAGGATCGAGGACTACATATGCAGTCTCCCCTGGCCTGGCGTACCCGAGTTTCTCCCTTGCCAGCCGCTCGATCTCCTCAGGCGTTTCAAGGGCGGCAACTTCGGCCTGGAGCAGCATGTTCACCGACTCGAGGGCGACGAGTTCGGCGCGCGCCGACTCGACCTGCCGGTTGGAGTCGATTATCTGTCGATAAGGAATCAGCTGGGTGAGGAATGCCGCCCCGATCACCAGGAACAGTGCCGCGATCAGAAGGACGGTAGGTCGCCGGGTGAGGGTCACTTCGACCGCCGGAAGGTTCCCCAGCCTGCGAAACGAGCCTCGTCCCCCAGGCCTTCTTCGATCCGCAATAGCTGGTTGTACTTTGCGGTTCGCTCGCCCCGGGCGGGGGCACCGCTCTTGATCTGACCTGCATTGGTAGCCACGGCAAGGTGGGAGATGAATGTGTCTTCAGTCTCCCCCGAGCGGTGGCTGATCATCATCCCGAATCCGGCACGTTCCGCCCTCGCCATGGTGTGCAAGGTCTCGGAGACGGTTCCGATCTGATTCACCTTGATGAGAATCGCATTGGCGGCGTCCTCTGAGATGCCCCGCCTGAGGATCTCCTCGTTGGTCACGAAGAGGTCGTCACCCACCAGCTGAACGCGGCGTCCGATCTTCGCGGTCAGCTCCTTCCATCCATCCCAGTCATCTTCGGCCATACCGTCTTCGATGGAGACCAGGGGGTATCGCTCGGCCAGGTCGGCCAGGTAGTCGACCATCTCGCCAGAGGCCAGTTCTCGCCGCTCCAATTCGTAGCGCCCTTCACGGTGGATCTCGGAAGCGGCGACGTCGAGAGCGAGGGCTATCTCGTCACCGAGGTCGTATCCGGCGACCTCGATCGCTTCCACAAGGAGTTCGAGAGCGGATTCATTGGTGGCGAGGTCAGGAGCGAACCCTCCCTCGTCGCCGACATTGGTGCCAAGCCCGCGTCCGGCGATGACACGCTTCAACGAGTGGTAGACCTCCATCCCGGCCCTGAGTGCCTCGCTGTACGAGGGGAGGCCGGCGGGTACGATCATGAACTCCTGGATATCGACACTGTTGGCAGCGTGTGCGCCGCCATTCAGCACGTTCAAACACGGAACCGGAAGCACCCGAGCCGAGGGACCGCCGAGGTACCGAAACAGCGGTAGCCCGACCGTGGCGGCAGCAGCACGGGCCGTCGCCATGGAGACTGCCAGAATCGCGTTTGCTCCCAGGCTCGACTTGTCGGGCGTGGCGTCGAGATCGAGCATTATCTGATCGATCTGCTCCTGGCGGGTCGAGTCACGGCCCACCACCGCCGACGAAATCTGGTCGTTGACGTGGCTGACCGCCCTCGCGACCCCTCGCCCGACATACCGGTCCCCGCCGTCCCTCAATTCAACTGCTTCGTTGGCGCCGGTGGAGGCGCCGGAGGGCACGATCGCCCGTCCGAACCCATCTGAGGTGTAGACCTCTGCTTCGACCGTCGGATTTCCCCGCGAATCAAATACTTGGCGGGCGTGCACCCGCTGAATGGTTGTGCTGCTCATGGTCCCGGATAGAGGTAAATGCCCCGATCAAACTACCAGCGTGCAGGACTATCCCTCGTTTCTCCGCAAGATTGCTCGACACCGTTTCGTGCAAGCCACGGTTCTTCACACATGCGGTCGCGCTGGGAGGAATGCTTGAGCAAAGCCGAAGAAGAGGGCCACGGTGGGAGCCAGAGAAACCGCCTGGCCCGATGGCTGGGATCACCCGGAGCCGGATCTGCCGTTGAACTCCGATTCGAATCTATCGATAGCCCTGCGGAGGGCGATCTCCGGGTCGATGCCTGCCCTGCGGGTGTAGTCGACAATGGCGAAGAGAGCCTGTCCCACAATGTGTTCGCGATCCACGTCCCTTCCGTTCTCCAGTGTGGAAAGCTCACTTGCAACCTGATCGAGCCCCCGGGCCACTACGTCCCCGCCCGCCTTGGACACTCTGTTCTGGACCTTTGCCGCTCGATGCAATGCAGGCATGCCGGGGGGAACTCCGTCGAGAGCCGAACTTGTCCCGCCTCCCTTCTCCTCCCGCTTGATCCGATCCCAATTCGACTTGACGTCGGATGCGTCTGCCACTTCGACATCGCCGAAGACGTGGGGGTGGCGCCTCACCAGCTTCTGGCGGAGAACCTCGGCGACGTCATCGATGTCAAAGGCTCCGGACTCGGCTCCGATAGCTGCCTGGAACAGAACCTGAAGGAGCACATCGCCGACCTCCTCCTCGACCCTGGCCAGACCCACCATGTCGCCATCTTCGAACCCCGCCACTGCTTCGATCAATTCATAGGTCTCCTCGACGAGGTTTTTGGTGAGGCTGGCGTGGGTCTGTTCCCGATCCCAGGGGCATTCCCTGCGCAGTTGTTCCATGACCCGGATGGCGCCGGCGATTCCGCCGGCAGCGGTGTCGATCCACAGCGAGGTCCGAAACCCTGCCCACGCCGGGTCGATTTCCTCGATAGGCCCCGTCCAGGTGACAGCGTCAGCTGCTCCGAGACCTGCGAACAGCTTGATCTCGCTGCTCTCGGGAAGCACCCGGGCGAGATTGGCGGCAACGTCGGCGAGCACTTCAGGGCGGTCGAGGTGGCCTACGATCGTCGGCTTGTCCACGACCAACGGGAACGGCAACTCGTGGCCGTTGAGGATCTGCAGACCCCGGTCCAAGGGGTCGTATCCAACTTCGGAGAGAATGACATCGACGAAGGTCTCGGCATTCAGAACCTCCACGTCCTCGCCCCTGTCGACGATCTGACGTACTGCGAATTCACCCACAGCCGGCCCACCCGGCACCGCGTAGACCACCGGACCGGCGCTGGCTGCAGCCAATACCCTGTCTGCGATTGCCGAGTACACCGATTCGAAGGTGGGGCTTGCCTCATAGAGGTCGTCGCAGAAGGTCACCTCCCGCAGCTCTGCAAGCTGGGCGGCGGCGGGATGGTTCACCGTACGGATGATCAAGGCCCGTTTCGGGTCGAGCAGGATGTCGAGCACCGGCCTCGGAATCCGGGCGATGTCGCCTGGCCCGAGACCGGTGATCAGGATCATGGGATCACTTTCGGCTGTTGTCGTCTTGGCTTCCCCTAGCCGCTGGTCGTGGTGGTTGCATCCGCCGGGGTTGTAGTCGATGTCGTGCCATCCCCATCCGACGGCGGGACGACACCTGCGGGGTTGGTCTGCCAGCTGCCGTACTTTTCGTTGACAGTCACCTCAGCGGAATCGAGGTGGTCGCCAATCCAGTTGCTCAGCACCGAGGGCAGGTTGGCGTTCCTCGTTCCCTCGATGATCTCCTCGTCGGTGGGGAGCTCGTCGTCGGTAGGGAAGGTCCTCTCGGTCACCAGGACCGTATGGAAACCGAACTGGGACTCGACCGGGCCATACGGCACGTCGATCTCAGCCTCGAGCGTGGCTTCCATGAACTCGGGGACGTAACGCGTGGGGGCGGAGCATCCCAGGTCGCCGCCTTCTGTGCCGGTGCCCTGGTCCGTGGAAAGTTCCATGGCGAGGTCGGCAAATGATTCACCTCCGTCGAGACGGTCGAAGATGTCATTCGACTCGGCCTCGGTCTCCACCAGGATGTGCGAGACACACACTTCTATGAGGTTGTCGAAGGCAGTCTCTCGTTGCGCTTCGATGTCTTCGGCCGACGGCGGTTCGATGCCGTCGATGAGGGCCTCAGCCAGGGCTGCTTCGACCAGCTGAAGGTGAGCGACTTTGTCGACGAAGTCTTGGGAAACTCCGTTCGCCTCGAGGAACTCTTCGAAGGTGATCCCTTCTTCAGCGTTCGTCTCGTAGATCCCCTGGCCGGCCTCGTCGATTTCCTCCTCTGTGAAGGAGATCTCGAAGTCCGCTTCGGCGGCAGCCACAACGATGTTCCACTGGATCAAAAATCCGAGAAATTGGGCGAACTGATCCTTCGACAGAGTCTCGGAGTCGTCGAACCGGAGGGCGTTGACTTCACCGACCGTGAAGTCGGTGCCGTTGACCGATGCCGCAACCTCGCCGGCGCCCGAGCCGCAAGCACTGAGGAAGAGCGCGAGAGCCACAAATAACAGAGTGATTTTCTTCAAGAGAGATCCTTGGATGAGGGGAACAGACAGATCTTAGGTGTTCGTTACACCAACATGGACTTTCCGGCGGCGCACTAATCCCACATATTCTTAACAAAGTCGATCAAGCCGGAAAGAATCGGTTTCGGCTCGGGGATGAACATCACTCCCTCCGCCGCCCGGAGGACCGCACCGGGTCTGAGCCGTTGCAGCCTGATTTCCTGAGATGGTTTCAGATCGACCGGCCCGAGCCTGACCTCATTGCGACGCCTTACGATCTCATCGAGCCCCACCCTGATCGCCTCGACCCGCAACCGGGCCAGTTCAACGAGGGTTTCGGCTGATCCCGGTAGCGAACCGTACCGGTCGGCCCATTCGGCCACCACATCGTCGACGCCCTCGTGGGTTGTCGCCGCCGCAAGGCGCCGGTATGCCTCGAGGCGCAGCTCCTGGTCCTCGATGTAACCCTCCGGCAGGTGAGCGTCGACCGGCAAGTCGATTCGCACCTCTGCCGGCCCACTGTCGACAGATTCCCTCCCTTCGAGCTCATCGACCGCCTCGGCTACCAGTTCGGCATATAGGTCGAAGCCAACTGCAGAGATGTGGCCAGTCTGAACCTCACCGAGAATCGAGCCTGCGCCCCGAATTTCGAGGTCACGAATTGCCAGCTGAAAACCCGAGCCCAGATCGGTCGCCTCCCCGATTGCCTCCAGCCTGCGATGGGCATCTTCGCTGAGGCTCCGATCTGCGGGATGGAAGAGGTAGGCATAAGCGCGCTGGGCGGAGCGCCCGACCCGACCCCGCAGCTGATAAAGCTGGGCGAGGCCGAGCAGGTCGGACCTCTCCACGATGAGTGTGTTGACCTTGGGAAGATCGAGGCCCGATTCGATTATTGTCGTGGCCACGAGCACGTCGTAGTCGCCGTTCCAGAAGTCGATCATTACCTGTTCGAGCTGGCCCTCCGACATCTGCCCGTGGGCAACCGCGTATCGAGCGTCGGGGACCAGCTCGCGGAGGTGGGCCACGGCACGATCGATCGACTGGACCCGGTTGTGCACGTAGAACACCTGGCCTTCGCGCAGGATTTCCCTACGTATCGCCGCCGACACCGCCTGGTCGTCGATCGGTCCGACATAGGTGAGAATGGGATGGCGATCTTCGGGTGGTGTCCTGATATGCGAAACCTCACGGATTCCGGTCAGGGCCATCTCCAGGGTCCGCGGGATGGGCGTGGCGGTCAGGGTGAGAACGTCTACTCCAACTTTCAGTCGCTTCATGGCATCTTTTGCCGCCACCCCGAACCTCTGCTCCTCGTCGATCACAAGCAGTCCCAGCGACTTGAAATCGATGTCCTCCGAAAGGAGCCGGTGGGTGCCGATCACCAGGTCGACCTCTCCGCTTTCGACTCCGCGGACCACCTCTCGCTGCTGTTTGGGCGTGAGAAATCTCGATAGCTGCTCAACCCGGATCGGATACGGGGCGAATCGCTCACCGAATGTCTGATGATGCTGTTGGGCGAGGAGTGTCGTCGGGCAGAGCACTGCAACCTGGCGTCCTGACTGAATCGCCTTGAATGCTGCCCGTATCGCAACTTCGGTTTTGCCGAAGCCGACATCCCCGAAAATGAGGCGGTCCATCGGCTTTGGCGACTCCATGTCGGCCTTCACCTCGACTATGGCACGGTCCTGGTCGACCGTCTCCTCGAACGGGAACGTCGCCTCCATCTCCGATTGCCATGGGCTATCGACATCGAAGGCGTGGCCCGTCGCGCGGGCCCGCTGCCGATGGAGCTCGACCACCTCCTGGGCGACGGCTGCGACCGCACGCCGGACCCTGTTCTTCTGGTCGGACCAGTCTTTCCCTCCCATGCGGGAAACTCGCGGTGCCTCGCCACCCGTGTATTTCTTCACCGCAGCCAGCTGGTCCACCGGTACGTACAGCCTGTCTTCTCCGGCGTACCTGATGATCAAATAGTCCCTCTCGATGCCCATCATGGTCCGGGTGACCAAACCCTCGAACTTCCCGATACCGTGTTGGTGGTGGACGACATAATCCCCCTCAGCCAGATCGCGATACTGCGGTTGGCCGACTGCCCGCGATCGACCCAACCGGCGGTGGGCACGGCGCCTGCCTGCGATCTCTTGCTCCCCGAGCACGGCGATGGCGGGAGTGGTGGAGACGAACCCATGATGAATGCCGGTCGGGACTACGGCAGGTCGAGGGCTCTCCAGGCGGTCCTTTCGATCGAGCGCCAGGCCGTGCTCGAGCAGCACCCCTGCCACTCGATCGGCCGCCGCGGCACCATCCATCGCCACCACCGGGGTGGTGCCATTGTCGAGCAGGCGGTTGATCGCGGTAGCCACCGCATCTGGGTCTCCGGCAACAGCATCGAATCCGCGGACCTCGAAAACTGGATCCGACGGCCCGGTCGGCGCAGTGGGCATCGAAAGGTGGCGCCGTACCAGGGAATCCTCGATGTCGAGGAAAAGCATCGGGTGTTCGCCGGCAACCGGTGCGGACTCACCCCAGGTCGGTGCCAGCGCGGCGGCGAGGTCGGTCTCCTCATCCCGGAGCTCCAGGGCCCGGTCCCGGGCTCGAGCGGGATCGGCGACAATCACGATTGCCTCTTCGGGAGCCTCGTCAATCAAAGACACCTCGTCGGCGAGCCAGGGAAGCCAGGACTCGATCCCCGAGAAGATCTGGCGTTGAACGATTCGCTCCCAGGTGGAAGCCGCCCACGGCGCGGACGTCAGCAGGCCGGACGCCTTTTCGCTCACTCCGCCGCCCGGGCGAAGCTCACGCGCCGGATAGACCACCAGTTCGTCGACGATCTCCTCCGACCGCTGGCTTGCCGCCGAGAAGGCGCGAATCTCTTCGATTTCGTCTCCCCAGAAGTCGAGCCTTGCCGGTTCCTCGCCATGGGCAGGAAAGATGTCGACAATTCCTCCCCGGACCGCGAACTCGCCCCGGGCCTCGACCCTGTCGGTCCGCTGATACCCGAGGACGGCGAGGGTCGACCCCAATTGCTCCAGTTCCACCGACTGCCGGGGGCGGAGGACAAGCGGAGAGAAGGAACTTGGCGATAATCGCTGGATGGCGCCGCGAACACTGACGACAACGACTCCAGTCTTCGACGCCTCCTGAAGTCGGTGCCTGGCGCGCGCCCGACCCGCCATCGTGGACAGGTTGGGGGAAACGTGCTCGAAAGGGAGCGTCTCCCAGGCCGGTGCCAGCACAACATCATCGAGGAAGAGGCCGAGATCGTCGGCAAGGTCTCCTGCCTCCCGCTCTCCGGGCACAATCACAAGTGCGGTCTTCTCCAACTGACTCACCAGGCCGGCAATCGCGAAGGCCCGGCCATGGTGCGCAACTGCCCAGACCCCGCCCGGATCCGGAAGAGGGGCCGATCGCCAGCCGTCGAGAAGAGGGGAAAGGGGGGCGGTCATGGAACCAATCGATGCTAACCGGGGGGCAGGGTCAACTATCCAAAGGTCAACTATTCAGCAGGCCTTCGGCAGCAAACCACGAGATCGTCCTGGCGATAGTCTCGGCAACCGGGCGGTATTCCAACCCGAGTTCGAATGACGCCCTGGAACCGTTATAGCGGTGTCCGAAGCGCATGACTTTGACCATCTCCCTGCAGAACGGCAGTTCCCTTCCGGCAAGCCGTGCCACCGGTTCAGCTACAGCGGCGAGAGCGGTCACCAGCGGGCCGGGAACGTATCGTGGGCCCAGCTCCCTCGCCGAAGCCTCTGCGGCAACCTTCACCGCCTCACGCACTCCGACGGTTCCGCCGCTAAGGATATAGCGGCTCCCCGGCTCCCCCCTTCCCGCAGCGAGAAGATGGCCCAGGGCGCAGTCGTCGATATCGACCAAGGAGATCGGAGAGTCGACCAGATAGCGGAGCCGCCCGTTTACCACGTCGAGGATCAGCTTCCCGGTGCCCGTTGCGCGCCCCGGGCCTTGCACCGAGGAGGGATTCACCGCCACCACCTCGAGGTCTCCGGCGTCTGCAAAGAGTCTCTGCTCACCGAGGAATTTGGTGCGCTCGTACCCGGACAGAAAGAAGCCCCTGTGCTCCGAGTCCTCGTTTCCGACCTCGCCCCTCTGTTCGCCGATGGTCACCGCCGAAGAGGTGTGGACCAGCCGTCTCACCCCGGCTCTCCTGCACGCCTCGACCACAGCCGACACCCCACCGACGTTGACCCGGTGCATCGCCGAAGTGTCACGCACGCACATCTGGTTCATTCCCGCGCTATTGAAGACGATCTCACACCCGGCTACCAGGAGTTGCAACGATTCGGTGTCGAGGAGGTCGCCGGGAACGGGAACGGCGCCCAACGCTTCGAGCTGTTTCCGGCTCTCCGCGGACCTGGCCAGAGCCCGGACCTCGTCGTACCCGCCCGCCGTGAGCATCCTTACCACCGCAGTCCCGACAACACCGGAGCCGCCCGTGACGGCGACCTTCATCGCGTCGTCCCCCAGCGCTTACTCAACCTCTTTGTCCTCGGGCGTCGGCACCATGAACCGGTGCCCGTCGGAGTCGACCTCGACTGCCACGGCACCCCCCTCATCCTCGTGGATCGTGTACCAGAAGGCAGACACATATCCCCATGCGGAGCCCACGGTGGCGATGACCGCGATGAGCATCAGCCACTCATCGAAATACCATGGGCCCAGGGTCCCCGGAAAGCGCAGAAACGCCCAGAAGATCGCGGTGAACTGGGTTGCCGCCTTTATCTTCCCCCAGGTCGATGGTCGGATCAGCCCGCCCCGTTCGGCGACAACCCCGCGCAGGGCCATCACAGTGAACTCGCGGAAGACGATGATCACTGCCGGCCAGATCGAGACCCGGTCGATGGATACCAACGCGAACAGGGTTCCGGTGACGAGGATCTTGTCTGCTGTCGTGTCGAGGAAGGCTCCCAGGGTCGTCCCGCCCGTAGTCCGCCTGGCCACATAGCCATCCAGGAAATCGGTAAAAGCAGCTATCGCGAAGAGAGTCGCGGCAATCCCGAGGGCGTGGTCAATCTGCTCGGACCGGGTGAACGCCATGATCACCGGGACCAGGGCGATGCGAATCAGCGCCAGAAAGTCGGCCAGTGAAATCAGGAACTCCTCGGGTGTTCGGACTGAGATAGTAATAAGGCAAAGACGAAAACCCTCCGACAGGTCATGTCCAATCCAACGAGCGTTGGATCGCCGCCTTCCATCGGCACACGAGATGATCCCGTGTCGCGGCGTCCATTGCCGACACCCAGCGCTCATCCTCTGCCCACAGAGACCGCAACTCGTCCATCGACTCCCAGAAGCCCGAAGCCAGACCTGCCGCATATGCAGCTCCGAGCGCCGTGGTCTCGGTGATCTCCGGACGGACAACGGCCACGCCAAGCAGGTCTGCCTGGAACTGCATCAGGAGGGCGTTGGCGGTCATCCCCCCGTCTACCTTCATTTCGGTCAGGTCCACACCCGAGTCGGCGACCATCGCCTCCAGGACGTCTCTGGTCTGGAATGCGGTCGATTCGAGCGCCGCCCGGGCGATATGGCCCTTGGTGGAGAACCGGGTGAGGCCGGCGATGACACCGCGTGCATCGGGTCGCCAGTGCGGGGCGAACAAGCCCGAAAAAGCTGGGACGAAATAGACATCCCCGTTGTCGTCGACGGAGGAGGCCAGCGTCTCGACCTCACCGGAGGTTGCGATGATCCCCAGATTGTCCCGGAGCCACTGAACCAGGGAGCCGGTGACTGCCACCGAGCCCTCGAGAGCGTACGCCGGCCCGGCGTCGGTCCCGGTATGCGCCACGGTGGTGATCAGGCCGGCCTCCGAGGCGACCGGAGCCGAACCGGTGTTCATCAACATGAAGTTCCCGGTGCCGTAGGTGTTCTTGGTCTGGCCGGGAGAGAAACAGACCTGGCCGAACAACGCGGCCTGTTGATCCCCGAGTATCGAACCAAGAGGTACCCCTTCGAGCGGGCCGCGACACTCGGCGATGATGCCCACGGAGTCGACGATTCGGGGCAGCATCACCGACGGCACGCCGAGCTCGATGCAGAGATCGGCGTCCCACGTCCTCGAACCAAGATCCATTAGCAAAGAGCGAGATGCGTTGGTGGTGTCCGTGACATGCTCGCCTGTCAGGTGCCAGGCGAGCCAGGAGTCCATGGTGCCGAACAGGACCTCTCCCTTTTCTGCCTTCTCCCTGAGGTCGAGCTCGTCGATGATCCAGCGGGCCTTTGGACCGCTGAAGTAGGTAGCGATCGGTAGACCGGTCTTCTCCCGAAAGCGGTCAATGCCCGCGCTACCTGCAAGCTCTTCACACAGTGCGGCGGTACGGGTGTCCTGCCAGACAATTGCGTTGGAAACCGGCATTCCCGTTGCCGCCTCCCAGACCACTGTGGTCTCACGCTGGTTTGTGATCCCGACCGCGATCAGGTCTTTGCGGGATAGGCCCGATTTGTCGAGGGCGCCCTCGACCACCGACGTTGTCTTCGACCAGATCTCGACCGGATCGTGTTCAACACGGCCGGGAGCGGGAAAGATCTGCTCGTGTTCCCTCTGGTCCGACGCGACGACTGCGCCGTCGTGGTCGAAGACCATGAAGCGGGTCGACGTTGTTCCCTGATCGAGAGAACCGATGAACTCGGCCATTGACGTTGAAGTTAGTGGAGCGGAGGCCCGGCTTCGAATAGAGCCGCCTTCTCCTGTGCCCTGGGCCTGTCGGTCAGCCACATCTCGGCGACATCGGCGCCAGCCTCGACCATCAGGTCCACCGTGGCTCGCTCTGTGCGCGAGAAGGGTTTGAGCACATAGGTAGCCGGGTCGACTGAGCCCGGCGGCCGACCCACGCCAACCTTCAACCTCGAGAACTCTTTGGTGCCCAGGGCCCGCTCCAACGAGCGAATTCCGTTGTGCCCGCCGCTTCCCCCGCCAACCTGGAGGCGGAGGCGACCGAATGGGAGGTCGATGTCATCGTGGACCACCAGCAGGTCCTCCGCAACCACCTTGTAGTAGAGAGCGGCGGCGCGAACCGATTCTCCCGACTCGTTCATGAAGCGGTTGGGTGCGAGATACATGACCTTGCTGTCACCAAAACCGGACTTTGCAACCTGTCCGTGGATGCGAAGCGGCCCGCGACCGAGCCTCTCGCCAAGACGACCGAGCAACCTCTCCAACACCTCGAATCCCACGTTGTGGCGGGTGCCTTCGTAGTCGGACCCCGGGTTGCGGAGCCCAACGACGAGCGAAGTGTGCTGCGACCGTTTGATCAGTCGGAGGCTTCCTCGTCTGAGCCCTCTGCGGACCCCTCCTCGCTTTCGCCCTCCTCGCCTTCGGCGGCCTCTTCGCCTTCGGGCAGTTCTTTGCCCTCCAGCATCTCGACTGCTTCAGGCTCCTCTTCGATCTCGGCAGCGGGAACGGTGACAGACATGACTACGGCCTCCGGGTCCTCGGCGTATTCGACCCCTTCGAGTTCGGGCAGGTCGCTGATACGCAGCGATTCTCCCAGTTCGACCCCCGAGATATCGAGTTCGACGAACGACGGGATGGTCGAGGCCAGGGTCAACACCTGGACGGTGGTGCGTCGCGGAGAGAAGACGCCGCCCTCGATCACACCTGCGGCGGTGCCCTCGAAGTGGATCGGGATCTCGAAGCTGAGTTTTTCATCGAGCGAAATGGCGACGAAGTCGACGTGCCGGTACTCGTTGCGGAACGGGTGCTTGTCGACGACGCGTGCCATCGTCAGCAGAGGCTTCTCGTTCTCGATTTCGAGGTTGATGAGAGCGTTGGCGCCGGCTTCGGTGTGGAGCGCGACCCGGAGATCGTGGGCATCTACTGAGATCGGGCGGGCTTCGGTGCCGTGACCGTAGACGACGGCCGGCACATTGCCTGTGCGGCGGATCCGGCGCGACTCCCGTGAACCGGGGCTTCGGCCGGCTTCGGCGCGCAAGGTGACCTGCGACATTGAAAAGACTCCTTCAAGATGAGGGGTGAAAACCCAATTATGCCGTGGTCCGGCTACTTTCGCCAGACGAGACCGATGAGATGAAGACGGCAGAGACGGTCGCCAGCCGCTCGATCATGGACTCCGGTTTCCATCCCCCGCCGCTGAATCCGTGATTGGCGCCTTCGAGGACCTCGACCGTCGCGTTTGGCAACGGCCTGATGTACCGGTCGAACAACTCCATCCGGCTGAGCGGGTCCCGGGTCCCCTGAAAGAAGAGCATGGGCCGGGCAACGTCGGTGAAGTGCGCCACCCTGAGCTTTTCAGGCTTTCCCGCAGGGTGGAGTGGATAGGAATAGAGAATCAGCCCGGCGCAGTCATAGCCTTCCGCTGCCAGGTAGGTGCCCATCCGACCCCCCATCGACCGCCCGGCCAGAAAGATCCGCTCCACGTCCTGGCGCAACGCTTCGGCGGCCGCCTGATGGCATTCGACAAGCTTCTCGGGGCGGTCGGGCCGCTTGGAACCGCGCTCGGTGTAGGGATAATTGAACGTCATGACGGTGAGGCCCTGTTCCGCCAGACGCTGTCGCAAAGCAACCATGTGCGGGTGGTCCTGGTCTGTGCCGGCTCCGTGAGCGAGGAGAACTCCGTCAGTACCAGACCCGTCGAGGATTCCGGTGACCTCACCGGTGTCCCATCCGATTTTCAGCCGGCGTGCCATTCGTCCTGATTCCGGGCGGCGCTCAGCCCCGGATCAATCCCCAATAGGAGGTTTCGTGGTTGTCGTGCAGAGCCTCGTGGACCGAAACGACGACTGCGATGAGCGGGATGGCGAGGAAGGCCCCGAGGAGCCCGAAGGCGAAACCTCCGGCTGCGATCCCGAGGAGGATCACCAGAGGATGGAGTCGCATCGTCTGGCCAAAAACCAGCGGCAGGACGACATCACCTTCGACCTGCTGGACGACAACCACTATGGCAAGGACGATCAAAGCATCGACCCATCCCCCGTTGACGAAAGCCACCGCCACCGCGAACAGGCCGGAGGCGAAGGCACCTACGAGGGGGAAGAACGCCCCGAAGAAGACCAGGATCGATAGGGGCAGGATCAGGGGAACGCCAACGATCCACAATCCGATGGCGATGACCGTGGCGTCGAAGAGCCCGACCAGAGCGATACCCCGCATGTACTGGGTCAGAGTCCGCCAGCCCACCCGTATCGCGACGGCGAAGTCGTCCGAACGTCTCTCCGGAAGCCGCGCAATGAATTTCTTTGCCATGGGCCGGCCGTCCTTGAGGACGAAAAACGTGACGATCACGGCAAGGAAGATGCCGCTGAAGAACTCCGCCACCGCCGTCGCTCCCCCGAGCACCGACTCGCCCCGGATCGATTGGAGCTGTTCCAGCAGAGACTCGACGAAACCGTCGACCTGACTCTGCGAAAGCCCGAGCGGGCCGGTTATCAGCCAATCAGTCAGGCTCTCCCACGCCCGAACCACGTCGTCGCTCAAAGTGCCGAAGTTGGACGCGATCGACGGAACAACCAAGAACATGAGACCGGTCAAGGCCAGGAGAGCTCCCAGCAGGGCAGTGAGGCTGGCGATGATTGGCGGCCAATTTGCCGAATCGATCAGCCACTTGACCGGAGCCCATATGACCGAGGCGAGAAACAGGGAGATGACCACGGCGATGATGACCACGCTCACACTTTGGAGCACCTGGAATCCGAAGTAGATCACGACTCCGATTGCGATCAGGCGCCAAGCTGCCGCGCCCAGTGTGACGAACCAGGAGGGAAGGCGACGATCCGCAGGAACGATCAGCTCCGGCGATTCAGGTATTGGGCGGGAGTCGGGCACGTGGTGACGTTATCCCAAAAGCGGGACTGTCGCGTCAATCCGGTCGGATGCATCCGGTTGCCAGCCAGTTCGGCCGTTTATCCCAGGCGGCTGACAGGTAGAGATGGTTGAGCGCAATGAATCACCGAACAGATCATTCAAGTGAAGCGCGATGGTCGGACACCTACCCGGGTAGGCATACCGGTATGCACCGGACTTGCCCCCTATCGACTGCACGTCACGTGGCCGGAGCGCGACGAAGGGCGGATCATCGAGATCCCCCGGGATGAGAGATCGAGTCGATTTCGGAGGTTGAGACGAGACCGAGGGGTCGCCAACCCGAGAACGACGAAGACTGACCGGAACAACCCGACCCCACCCGACCGACGGTGAAGTGGGAGTTTTCGGTTAGCGTCGCTGCAATGGAACTTGTCGTACACGACTCCCCTGCCGCGGTTGCCAGCGCCGTCAGCTCATCGGTGTCTAAGGAGATCAACGAAAAGGCCACAAAAGGGAAGACTGCGTTTTCTCTCGGGCTGGCGGGTGGCTCCACTCCTGAATCGACCTACAAGAAACTGGCCGCAACCTCCACCGATTGGCAGAACGTGACGGCGTGGCTCGCCGATGAGCGCTGGGTTCCCCACAACTCTCCCCGCTCCAACGGCCTGATGGCAGCCCAATCACTCTTCGACCATGTGCCGGGCAAACTGGTCCGACCGCAGTTCTCCGAGGAGTTAGAGCCAGAGCAGTCGGCGGCCCGGTATGGCCTTCTCCTCCGTGACCTTCACCTCGATTCACCGCCGGACCTGATCCTCCTCGGGCTCGGCGACGATGGACACACCGCGTCGCTATTCCCCGGTTCGATGGCCCTCGACGAGACCCAGCACCGTTATGTGTCCAACGTGATCCCCGAGACCGGTGAGATCCGGCTCACGGCCACCTACCCCCTGCTGAACACCGCCCGCAGGATCCTTTTCCTCGTCGTCGGGGAGACAAAGGCCATGGCGCTGGAAGCCAGCCTGGCCGGAGACACTCCGGCGGGAAGAGTCGGCGGGAAGGAGACGAGGGTCGAATGGCACGTAGATCGCCAGGCCGCCTCGCTGCTCTCCTGATTTCGGCGGCCTTGCTCGCCGCTTGCTCCGGTAGCGGCGACGACACAACTACCGATGGTGCCGCCACGTCGCTCGCCACCACGACCACAGCTGCTCCTCCGACCTCAACGACCGTTGAGGACACGTCAACCACCTCACCTACGGCAACCACTACCACCTCGCCGACTGATACGGGTGTGGGCATCCCGGAAGGTGACGGCACCTTCCCCGCAGTTGTCCTCGTACACGGCGGCGGTTGGGTCGTGGGCAGCCCGGCGACGATGATTGCCCTCGCCGACTATTTCAACCTCCGGGGTTATCTCACGGTCAATACTGCTTATCGATTGTCGATCAACTCACCCGGTTTCCCCGGTGCAGTCGAAGACGTCAGCTGTGCCGTCGCCCGCGCCGGCAGCCATCCGAAGTCGAATGGGGAGGTCACCATCATCGGGCACTCGGCCGGCGCTCACATCGGGGCGATTGTCGCACTGGCCGCCGACAGCTTCGACGATCGCTGTGCGCCCCCCGATTCGGGCTCTCCGGCCCGGTTCGTTGGCCTGGCCGGTCCATACGACATCGAGCGTGTCGGCGGGATTGTCGTGGCATTCTTCGGAGTGGACCAGGAGGTGGATCCCGGATTGTGGGCCTCAGGCAATCCGATGAACCTCGTGGGCGACGACACCGATCTCGAGGTGTTGCTGATCCATGGTGACGCCGACGGATTGGTCCCGGTCGACTTCTCCGAGTTGTTTGCGACAAATCTGGAGGCAGGCGGAGTGCCGGTGGAGCTTGCCATTCTCCCGGGGATAAACCACTCCCGGGTCACCTTACCGCAGGTGGTCGGCGATCTGATCGTGGACTGGATCGAGGGATAGACCACTAGATCCGGGTGATATTGCGCGGTGTGCTCCGCGGGCCGAACTTGGGGGCGGGACCGAGTTGGTGGAGAAGGCGGATCACCCGGCCCCGGTGCGGCTGGAACTCCTCCAGGAGCTCCAGCATCTGCTGATCGGTGCCTCGTGCCCTGCCGGCAAGGTGATAGACCACCAGGTTCTTGATGTGGTAGTCGCCGACAGGCACCTGGTCGGCGTCGCCGTGGCTGCGGGCGAGAGTCTCGGCAACCGTCCACGGGCCGACACCACCGAGGGTGAGAAGGGCTTCGGCTGCGGCGCTGGCCCCGACACCGGCCAGAGACTCGATCAACGGTGCGTTTCGGGCCGCGTTGATAAGGGTCTCGGCGCGTTTCTTCTCCAGGTGCAACGGATGGAGATCCCAGTAACGCGCCCCGGCGATTCGCTCCGGGTCGGGAGGGAGCATCAACCCTGCGGCGGGTCCGGGAGCAGGATCGGAGAACACGCGTCCCAGCCCGGCCATCGCCCGGCCCGCTTCGGTACCCGTCACCTTCTGGCCCACAATTGCTACCACCAGCTGGGAGAAGACGTCTCCGGTCGCAGCGAAGCGGAGGCCCGGGTTCCTTCTGTGCAGCTCGGAGACCAACGGGTGCCCGGTGGCAAACGTTTCGGTGTCCTCGAGTCCACCAATACCCGCCAGTCGCTCGAGCAGGCAGCCGGCACCTCCACCCCAAGCTTCCCCGTCCAGGGTCGTGGCGGTTCTGGTCACCCGCAGCGTGGCAGGGCCATTCGCGGTCCGTGCCGTATACCACCAGCCGCCATCCCGGAAGGCCCCATTGAGGGGGGCGAGGGTTTTCTTCAGGTCGAGGAAGCCCGTGATCGGTATCGAAACTTTCGCCACAATCCATGATCCCACAGAGAATCGGACGGGCATACCGGGGCTTTGTTGTACGTTTACCGGGCAAGGAGTCTGACGAGAGGAGTTACAGATGGCATCGGTGGCAATAGTTGGTGACGGCCCCGGCGGGCTCTCCGCTGCTCTGTTCCTCTCCAAGAACAGGCATTCGGTCATCGTCTTCGGCACGAACCAGACGGCAATGCACCACGCCTATCTCTACAACTACCTCGGTCTGCCCGAGATCGACGGGAGCGACTTCCAACAGATCGCCCGCCGCCAGGCCGAGTCGTTTGGTGCCGTGATCCGCGAAGAGGAGGTGACTGCTGTGTCGGTGGCCAATAGATTCGCGATCTCGACCGATGTTGGCAGCCACAACTCGGACTATCTGATCCTCTCCGAAGGGAAGAGCCCCGAACTCGCCAAAAGCCTGGAACTCAAGACCGACCTCAACGGTGTCATCCAGGTCGACCGCGACTACCGATCCTCGATGAACGGTGTCTACGTGATCGGACGGTCGGCACGGCCGGAACGGAGCCAGGCAATCATCTCCGCCGGTGCCGGAGCGACCGCAGCCCTGGACATCCTCGCCATAGAAGAAGGCGAGAACGTCCAGGACTGGGACACCCCGCCCAAGCAATAAGCCACCAGGCTTATTGCGTCTCTCCCCCAAAGACGAAGTCGCATGGGGAGATGTCGTGACAAAGCCACGACAGAGGGGGACCCGGAAACCGATCGGGAGCGAAGTCGCATTCCGGCAGTCAGGTCAAGGAGGCCACGTTCCCACCCACAGTGTTCGGGGCGCAACAGGTCTCATCCCTCCGCCCGCCTGTCGGGGGGCGCAGGGACCTTTCCCCCATTCGGCTCCGCCTCTGGGGGAACAGCCGCGACAGCTAGATTGCGCCAGCTGTTCTTTACCTTTTC
>JBHJOQ010000062.1:0-12971 GCA_050329555.1 Acidimicrobiia bacterium
TTGCGGAGCCAGGAATGGTACGGCGGCACTTCGCGAGATGCGATCTATCACCGTGGCTGGTTGAAGAATCAGGGCCATCCGCATGACCTATTCGACGGCCGCCCTGTGATCGGCATCCTCAACACCTGGTCCGATCTCACGCCGTGCAACGGCCATCTCCGCGAACTGGCCGAGAAGGTGAAGGCGGGTGTCTGGGAGGCGGGTGGTTTCCCGGTCGAGGTCCCGGTCTACTCGGTCTCGGAGAACACCTGTCGCCCTACGGCGATGATGTTCAGAAACCTCGCCGCTCTGGCGATCGAGGAACAGATGCGCGGCCAGCCGATCGACGGGGCGGTGCTGCTCGTCGGGTGCGACAAGACCACACCGAGTCTTCTGATGGCGGCCGCATCGACCGACCTGCCGTCGATCGTCGTCAGCGGCGGGCCGATGCTGAACGGCTATTTCCGGGGCGAGCGGGTAGGTTCCGGCACCCATCTGTGGAAATTCGCCGAGGCCGTGAAGGCGGGCGAGATGACGCAGGAAGAGTTTCTCGAGGCGGAACAGTCGATGAGCCGATCCTCGGGCACCTGCAACACCATGGGCACTGCCTCCACCATGGCCTCGATGGTGGAGGCACTCGGCATGGCGCTGTCGGGTAATGCAGCGATCCCGGCAGTGGATTCGCGTCGCCGGGTCATGGCGCATCTTGCAGGGCGGCGTATCGTGCAGATGGTCAAAGACGACCTGAAGCCCTCTGACATCATGACAAAGGCGGCCTTCGAGAACGCGATCCGCACCAATGGCGCGATCGGCGGCTCCACCAACGCAGTGATCCATCTTCTCGCCATCGCCGGCAGGGTCGGCGTCGATCTCTCGCTCGACGACTGGGACCGCTGCGGGCGCGACGTCGCCACCATCGTCAACCTGATGCCCTCTGGAGAATACCTGATGGAGGAGTTCTTCTACGCCGGAGGCCTCCCGGTGGTGCTGAAGCGGCTGGGCGAGGCTGGCCTGTTGAACAGGAACGCGCTCACGGTTTCGGGCGGCGCGATCTGGGATGAGGTGAAGGACGCGCTCAACCACAACGAGGACGTGATCCTGCCCATGGAAAGGGCACTGACCAAGCAGGGCGGGATTGCCGTTCTCAAGGGCAACCTCGCGCCGTTGGGGGCGGTCCTGAAGCCCTCCGCCGCCTCCACTCATCTGCTCACTCATCGCGGCCGCGCCGTTGTCTTCGAGGATATTGACGATTACCAGGCTCAGATCAACGACGAAGACCTCGACATCGACGAGACCTGCGTGATGGTGCTCAAAAACTGTGGCCCCAAGGGCTATCCGGGCATGGCCGAGGTCGGCAATATGGGCCTGCCGCCGAAAGTGTTGAAGAAGGGCATAACTGACATGGTGCGGATCTCGGACGCGCGCATGTCGGGCACCGCCTACGGTACCGTCGTCCTGCACATCGCACCCGAGGCCGCGTCGGGCGGGCCGCTTGCGGTGGTGCGGAACGGCGACATGATCGAGCTGGACGTCCCGAACCGGCGGCTGCATCTCGACATTGCTGAAGCGGAACTGGCTACTCGGCTCGCCGAATGGACGCCGGGCCACGAAGAACCCGAAAGCGGATATGCGTGGCTGCACCAGAGCCACGTGGAGGGCGCCGATACCGGGGCTGATTTCGATTTCCTCAAGGGCTGTCGTGGTGCGCCAGTCGCAAGGGAGTCCCATTGACGGGGCCCACGGCGGTTGCCGCCGTCTGGTCTGTCGAAAAATGCCGTTGCCGAAATTGGCAGAGCAGGTGCGCACATCTCGCAAGGCCGAGGTTTCGCCACTCCTCGGTCCGGAATGGCGGAGCCGAGAACGCAGCCGAGCGGTGATGCCCGGTCGTCAAGATGGGAGACATGCATTGCCCAACGGGCTCCCTAGCCCCGGCCGGTGATTTGGGCCATGAACTCGGCGAGCTTCGGGGCCCACTTGGCACCGTCGAGGCCCGCGGCCGTATGCCCCAGTTCGCTGTCGATCTCGAAGTACTCAGCGCGCACGCCCGCCTCCTGAAGCCTCGTCATGACGCCGGGGGCAAGGGATGGCGGAAAGACCTTGTCGGTGCGGGATAGAACAAACAACACGCGGGCCTTGATTCGCCTCAGATCGTTCTCCACGTTGAAGCGGGCGCTCGCGCGACCCAGGGCGATGAGCGAGTTGGCGTCGAACTCCAAAGCCCACTTGCGGGCCATCCGTTCGATCTCGGCCTTGCGTGCCGCCAGATTGGGGAAGTCCGCGGCCAGAAGCTCGTGGATGCCGTAGTTGATCAGGGTATCGACCCGAATCTGGGTCATCGTGTCGAGCACCCCGCCATGCTCGTAGTGGTGTCCGCCGTGCCAGTTGGGGTCGCTCTCCAGACGGGCGATCATGGCGTTCAGGCCTGCCGTGCTGTCGTCGTTGGATTTGAAGTCGGTGGTCACGGGAGCGATGCCATCCACGAATCCGGGAAACGTCACCGCCCACTGGAATGCCTGAAATCCTCCGTAGGACGGACCGATCACGGCGACCAGGTGATCAACGCCCAGATGCTTCAGGAGGGCGCGCTGGGCGGTAACGATGTCAACCAGAGCGATGTCAGGAAAGTCGGGGCCGTAGGGCCGCCCCGTCGAGGGGTTTTCGTGGGCCGGGCCGGTGGAGCCGTAGGAGGAGCCGAGCATGTTCGACGAAACGACAAACAGGTGTTCGGTGTCGATCGCCTTGCCCGGTCCCACCAGGCCGTTCCACAAGCCTTCGGCCAGAGTGGTGGAGCCGGGTGGTCCGACCATGTGATGGCTACTCGTGTAGCCGTGGGTTAACAGCACCGTGTTGGCTCGGTCCGGAGCCGGCCTTCCATAGGTCTCGTAGGCGATGCGCAGCTCCGGCAGGATCCGTCCGCTCGTCAACCGGAAGTCGCGCGTTGTGAACACCTGATCGAGAAGGGCGTGCAGGTTGTCTTCAACCGTCATCGGGTTCTTCTCCCCGGATTCGAGCACATATCTACCAGACCAAGAGCCGTGTGTGAGGGTTGTTGGTTCCGCTACTCCCGTGCACCACCTGCAGCTCAGAGCTCAGGCATACCCGGATGCGAACCGCCAGCATTCTTCGCCAGGTTCCCTCCATCCACGGGAATCATGGCGCCGGTAATGAACGACGCGGCGTCCGAAGCAAGAAGAAGCGCGATCCCCTTGATGTCCTCGCTTTCTCCAAGGC
The DNA here is from genome assembly GCA_050329555.1 of Acidimicrobiia bacterium. Classification (GTDB taxonomy): domain Bacteria; phylum Actinomycetota; class Acidimicrobiia; order Spongiisociales; family ZC4RG35; genus MA-ANB-1. The sequence continues at coordinate 3,211 of JBHJOQ010000062.1, forward strand.
GCCCTATCGGGAGCCCCCGCAGAAAGTTCCTCCTCAATCGAGGATCGTCTTCCATCCTTTGTTCCAGGCTTTTGTTGCTGATCTGACCGCAGACGATGGCATTCACCCGCACCCCTCGGCTGCTCCATTCCGTGCTCAGCTCCCGGGTCATTTGCGCAACGGCGGCCATCGACATGCTGTAGGGAGTGTGATTGCGACCGTTCGCCGTGAAGCCGTTGACGGAGCAAATGCTGATAATGCTGCCCTTGCCCGCTTCCAGCATCCGTTTGCCCGCCTGCTGGCAGCAGAAGAACCTCGCAGTGACGATATGGTGGATCGTGTACTCCATATCCACCAAATCAATCTCTTCCGGACTGCCGAGCTTCGCAGGTCCCGCCACGTTCACCAGGGTGTCGATCCTGCCAAACTCACGGTCCAGAAGCTCGAATATCTCCGTGACCTGCTGGATGTCCCCAACGCTTCCCACGACGGTGTGGACCCGCTGACCGGAACGCTCCAGCTCTTTCGCCTTCCTGTGCAGCCCGTCGCCGTCGATGTCGACGAGCAGCAGGTCTGCACCTGCATCCGCGTACACGGTCGCGATTGCACTGCCCAAACTGCCCGCCGCCCCGGTAATCAGCGCCACTCTTCCGCTAAGGTCGAACATCTTCTCAATCGTCATCCACAATTCCATTCTTCAGTCTGAATCCAAAGAACTCGCCGCCGTCCTGCTGGAGCCGCAATCAGCGGAGGACTTGATCGTCCTGCTGTCGGTTTCATGCTTCGAGCCAGGTGTGCGACAACCCTTCTCTTATCGCCAACGACCGATTTGATGTGGCGGCGGGTAGCGCTCCAGGTAGGACGCCAGAGCTGCTTCACCCTCTTCACCACCATCGACGCCGATCTGTAAGGCCGCGACCAGGCGGATGATGTGATTGTAATAACTGGTTACCAGCACTAGTTCGATGAGGGGCACGTGGCCCAGTTGCTCCTCGAGGAAAGACCACGTCGCATCGTCAATCTGGAGGTCAACGGTCAAGTCCCGAGCCGCCTTGAGCACGTTTCGCTCGAGTTCGCTGAGGGTGCTCTTCTCGCCATTCGTCTCGGCAATGATCGCAAGGACCTCTTCGTGAGTGACCCCTACCTGCTCGGCATAATGCACGTGATGACTGAATTCGTATCCGCTCGCCGTGATGTAACTGGCCTGAATTATGGCCAACTCCCGCAAGCGAGGCTCAAGGCTCGACTTGCCCCGGATCCACGTTCCGATACGAGGCCAGAAGACGCGTAAGGCCTCCGGATGGTTTGCCATCGCCCTGTGAATATTGTGAGTGGAAATCCAATCAGGGTCATAAGGGCTGGGATCGACGGGAATCGGATCGAGTGTTTCCACGTCAATGTAAGGGACACGTACCATTGCCACTCTCCTCTTTTTCTAGGGCAGGACCTCAAGTGCTTTGTCACCGAGCCGTTGGCTACCCTAGACAACAACAGGCAACGTGGCGTGAATTCGGATGTTGCGGATGCCCCGGTTCGATGGACATCTCACTCCGGGTGAGACCCTGGAGGCATGGAGACCCGGAGCGGTCGTCCAGCGAAGTACCCGTCGGAGTTCCGACGTGAGGCCGGAGCTCTGGTGAAGAGTGCTCCACGTGTCGCGGGCGTGTCTCAGCCCCGTCCCCCTACGCGACGACTGGCCAGCGGGGGTCCAGCTTGGCCAAGACCTTGTCCATGTCGAGCTCGATGCCCAGCCCGGGCCGGTTCGGCAGGTCAAGTTGGTTGTCGTGGAAGTTGAGTGGCTCCTGGAGGAACTCGTTGTAGCCGGGGATGAACTCAATTGCGTGCTCCAGCCGGTAGAAGTTCGGCACTGAGATCGAGACGTGCGCACCGGCGAGGATCTGGCCCGGGCCTTGGGCGTTGTGGGGGCTGATCGGAACGTAGTAGGCCTCGGCCATGGTGGCGATCTTCTTCAGCTCTGAGATGCCGCCGGTCCAGGTGACGTCAGGCATGATGTAGTCGGTCAGGCCGTTCTGGAGGTACGGCAGGAAGTCCCAGCGTGTGAACAGCCGCTCTCCCACGCAGATCGGCGCGCGGACCTGCTTCCTAACGCTGGCCATGCCGTCGATGCCCTCTGGCGGGAGTGGCTCCTCGAACCATGCGATCTTCGACTCATCGTAGAGCCGGTTAGCGAGTCGCACCGCAGTCGGGACGTTGTAGTTGCCGTGAGCGTCGATGAGGATTTCCACATCCGGGCCGACCGCCTCGCGGATTGCCCTCACGATGTCGTAGCCGAGGTTCTCGCCCGTCGCCGAGATCTGGCCGTCCTGATACATGGTGTGGAACGGCGCCATCTCGAGGAATGGGTCCAGCTTCAACGCGTCGTGCCCGGCGTCGACCGTGAGTTTGGCGGCAGCAGCAAACTGCTCCGCTGTAGAGCACTCGCCAAACCAGCCGTTGGCGTACATACGGACGTTGTCACGCATCTTGCCGCCGAGAAGGGCGTAGACCGGCTCGCCGAGCGCCTTGCCCTTGAGGTCCCAGAGTGCGATGTCGATGCCCGATATGACGGTTGTCGGGAACCCCCGTGAGCCGAGGTAGGTGTAGCGGCGGAACATCTTGTGCCAGAGGCGCTCGATGTTGGACGGGTCCTCCCCGATCAGCGCCTCCCGCATCGCCAGCACGCCCATGCCGGTGAGCAGCGACGTGTTGCGCGGGATGTTCGACGCCTCACCCCAGCCCGTGATGCCCTCGTCCGTTTCGATCGTGACGAACGTCCACTGCCACTCCTGCTGCCCATAGCTGGTCTGACTCATCGGGCCGAGGTCCGGGACTACCACGTATGCCTTGACGTCAGTGATTCTCATTTGCGGGTTCCTCTGTCTCAATCGGAAGCGTTGCGGATTGGTTTGTGGGTGTATTGCCGGTCCGACATTCGCCAGATAAGGCCCAGCCAGGTCCCGGAAGGGCAACCCAGTGCACCCATTTGCCGACGCTGATCACCGGACCGCGCTCCGAGATCGGCCGTGAACCAGCTGGCGTGCCCATCGGCGGAGACTACCCACAACCCGATCGGCGGCGAAAATCCGCGGCTACCTCCCTGCCCCGGGTGGAAACCGGGAGAGCTCGAGCTGCTTCCAATAGGCACCGCGCCTCACCTCAGCTTCGCGGAGCAGTCTCCTCACAGGGTTCGCCAACCGGATTTAGGCCAGGTGGCCTGGCATGTATACTGCTCGCCATGAGTCACCCCGTCGAGCCCATCCGCCTGGTGGTGGCTGCGGGCACGTTTGTCGACCTCTCCGACGTCAAGAGCAACTTCGAAGATGTGGCCATTGAAGAGCTAAACATCGGTGAGACCCCCGATTCGCTGGCGCAAGCGGTTGTCGGAGCACGAGGTCTAGCCGTGGCATTACACCCGCTCCAACGGGAGGATTTTGAGGTCCTGAAGGGTCAAATCGAGATCATCGGGCGGGCCGGGATTGGCCTCGACTCCATCGATCTGGAGGCGGCTCGGGATGCAGGGATAGCCGTTGTCCATCAGCCGATATACGCGACAAACGAAGTGGCGACTCATGCTGTGGCCATGTTATTGGCGGTGAACCGGAGATTGGCAGAAGCTGACCGTCTGGCCCGTTCGGGTTGGCACGGTCGCAGCCGTCTCGGAGTGATCCAGGCTCTGGACGAGGAATCGGTAGGTGTCGTCGGATGCGGCCGGATCGGACGAGCCGTGATCGATCGGCTTCGTCCGTTCGCTCGCGAAATCGTCGTTTACGACCCCTTTGCCGATTCCTTCCCGGAAGGGACGCGTCCGGTGACCGATATCGCAGACCTGCTGTCTGCTTGCAGGTATGTGACGCTCCATCTGCCGCTCAACCCGCAGACCCGTGAACTGATCTCACGAGAGGCGATAATGACAATGCCCGCAGGATCCGTCCTGGTAAACGTGTCCCGCGGCGGTCTCGTCGACGAGACCGCCCTCGCGGATGCCCTCAAATCCGGCCATCTTGCGGGGGCAGCTCTGGATGTCATGGCCGACGAACCCCCCGACGAGAATCATCCTCTGTTCTCGAGTCCGAATCTCCTGCTTTCGTCCCATATTGCCTGGTACTCCAGCGCTTCCGAGCAACGCTTGAAACACCAGACCATGAGCGATATGGTCTCCTATCTGAGGGGTCGGAGCGTGATAGGAAGACTGGCCGTCGACCCGCGAACCGAAGCGATGTCCAACGGCATCAAGGCAGGCACGAAGTGAAAGAGCTATATGTACCTGCCCTGGGCATGGCGATGGAAGAGTGCCTGTTGGTCGAATGGCTGAAGCAACCTGGCGATCGAGTTGGGGACGGTGAGGCCGTTGCTGTAATCGAGACCGATAAAGCGGAAATGGACCTGGAAAGCCCCGGGGAAGGCCGTCTCGGGGAGCACATATACGAGGCCGGGGCCACCGTGCCGGTCGGAAACGTCATCGCTTACATCCTCGACGAAGGCGAAACGGATCCGGGTCATTCTCAACAAGACAACAGGGAAGCGACCCCTTCCGGAGCAGCCGTCGACACGCCAATCCCGGCACCGGAAAAAGGCGCAACCGATCCGGCTCATCGCCAGCCGCACCGGCTGAGCCCGCGACAGCGCAGGTTGGCCGCCGAAAAAGGGGCAGATGGCGCCCAGAGCCCGGTGGATCCCGGGGGACACTCAGAAAAAGCGGCAAAATTCCGGCGCGCCATAGCGGCAGGTGTGTCCGAAGCGTGGGCCACGATTCCCCATTTCAGTGTGACTGCCGAACTGACCGCCACTGGTCTAATGGGCCGGTTGGATCGGATCAGGGAGGTCGAGCCTCGAGCAACGCTCACCGACCTGCTCTTGAGCTCGTTGGCTGTTGCCGTGGAGGAATCAAGGGGCACTCAGCAGGCGTCTTTTGGGCTCGCCGTGGCGACGGAGATGGGCGTTGCCATTCCGGTCATCTCCAATGTGCGCAACAAGTCCATTGCTCAGCTCGTCGATGCCCGGGTTCAGGCTGTCGAACGGGCTCGGGAAGGTAGATACCACGCCGACGACGCCACAGAAGCGATTGGGACACTTTCGAATCTGGGTTCCCGAAATGTCGATCATTTCACAGGCGTGATCCCGGTTGGACAGATCCTGATTCTGACCGTAGGGCGAGTCAAGGAACGCCCGGTGGTAGTTGACAACGGAGAACTCGGTGTCCGCCCGACTTTTATCGCCACACTGAACGTCGACCATCGCGTGCTGGACGGAGCCGATGCGGCGGACATCATCGACCGATTCGCCATAGAAGTGTCAGAACCCCACCGATAGAGAGGACGAAGATGGAAACAGTGAATGACCTCGGCGCGGAGTTGGCTGAGATCGACTTGCGAGATCTCCCGACAGATCAATTGTCCGAGTGGCTTGAGGCTATGGTGCTCATCAGGGAGTTCGAAACAGCGGCCGACGAACTATCGCTTCGAGGCAAGGTCCCTGGCGGGGTCCATATATCGATCGGTCAGGAAGCGGTGGCGATTGGGTCTATCCGCGCTCTGGAGCCCAAGGACATTATTGCGGGTGGGCACCGATCACATCACCATGCTCTGGCCAAGGGCCTTCCGGCGGACCGGGTTATGGCCGAGCTTTATGGGAAAGCGACCGGGGTCGTTGGAGGCAGGGGCGGCACTATGCACCTGGCAGATTTCTCAATGGGCTATTTCGGCGGCAACGGTATCGTCGGTGCCGGGGTCGGTATCGCGATGGGTGCGGCTCTCGGCGCTCAACAGCGCGGCTCGGAACAGGTTGTGGTTGGGTTCGTCGGGGATGGTGGGGCAAATACAGGGAGAACCTGGGAGAGCGTCAACCTAGCCGCCATTTGGCGCCTGCCTCTTGTCGTAATCTGCGAGAACAACCTGTACGCTGTCGAAACCCATACGTCCCGGGTGACTGCTGGTGAGTCGATAGCGGCACGTGCTGCAGGGTTCGGCCTCCCGTCCAAACAAGTCGATGGGCAGGATATTGCCGAGGTATACCGGACCGTAAGAGAGGCACGTGACCGCGCCATAGCCGGTGATGGCCCCTCGTTCATCGAGGCTCTCACCTACCGCTATCACGGCCACAATACGGGAGAAAGCGGGCGCTATAGGACCGCTGAAGAAATCGAAATGTGGCGAACCACACGTGATCCCATCGCCCGATTCGCACGGACACTCGAGAGCCAGGGGCTACTTGAGAATGGTGGGCTGGAGCGCATCACTGCTTCGATGCACAGCCGGATAGAAGATGCGGTCCAGTTTGCCGAAGAATCGGAGTTCCCGGATCCAATGACTGCTCTCGACGATGTGGACGGGTGGGGGAAAGAACGAGCATGAGCGAGCAAATCACTTACTCTCAAGCCTTCCAACAAGGCGTCCGCGAAGAGATGACACGCGACCCGAGTATCTTCGTCCTTGGAACTGATCTGTACGAACGAGGCGGACACTTTGCCCAAGTCAAGGGGATCGGACCAGAGTTCGGGGCTGATCGTGTTCGAGATACTCCCATCTCAGAGGCGGCCATGGTCGCCGCTGGTGTCGGAGCCGCCCTGAACGGCACCCGCCCCATCGTCGAGCTCAACTTCATCGATTTCGCCTTCGGTGCCATGGATGAGATCGTCAACCAGGCGGCAAAGATCCGTTACATGTGGGGCGCACCGGTGCCACTGGTGATCCGCGCCACGTCCGGTGTTGCCTCGTCGGCGGCGCAACATAGCAACAGTCTGGAGGCGTGGTTCATGCACACGCCAGGCCTGGCATTGGTGACGCCCTCGACCCCGGCAGACACCAAAGGCCTGATCAAATCGGCGCTCAGGGCGGAGGACCCGGTGATCTTCTTGATGCACAAGAAGTTGAGCGGCATCAAAGGGACGGTTGGCGGGCCCGAGGACTTGATCCCAATCGGGAAAGCCTCGGTGGTGAGACCGGGAGCACAGGCAACGGTGGCCGCGTTCGGGATCATGGTCAGCCACGCCCTGCGTGCCGCCGAGAACCTCGCCGAAGATGGCATCGAAGTCGAGGTCATCGACCTGCGCAGCTTGGCTCCCTTGGACGTGGATACTGTCGCGGACTCGGTCAAGAAGACCGGGATCTGCGTGGTAGCCGGCGAAGCTCCCAGAACCGCTGGCCCCACAGCGGCGTTGGCAGCCGCCATCCAGGAACAGGTATTCTTCTATCTCGACAAGCCGGTGCTCCAGGTGGCTTCCAAGCACGCCCCGCTTCCGCACAGTCCCGCTTTGATCGATGCGATCATCCCTGGCGCCGCCGATGTCGAGCGAGCCGTGAGGTCTGCCCTCGATTCCTGAGACCCGGCACGCCGGCAAACCGCGCATCACACAAAGGAGCCCACTGCCACCCAACGTGAAGTTGGCCACGGTCCTGATTCTCGGGATGTGCACGGGATCGCTCACCGGCTACGCCCTGGCGGTCCTGGCGCCACACTTGATCGGGGAGTTCGGGCTGTCGAAGACAGCCTTCGGGGCACTCTCGACCGCCATGTTCCTCGTGGCAGCGCTAGTTTCTCCGCTAGCCGGCCGGCTTACAGATCTCTTCGGTGGCAAGAGCATCCTGATCTCGACTTTCGTGTTCTTCTCGGGCGGAGTGGTCATCCTTGCGGCGGCCCAATCCTTCGCCTGGCTGATCGGCGCAATGCTCCTGGGAGGAGTCGCCCTCGCGACTACGAACCCGGCGACCAACCATCTACTCGCATCGAGGACTGCGGGAAATCAACAAGGCTGGATGGCCGGTATAAAGCAATCCGGGGGACAAATCAGTGCCGTTGTGGCAGCGTTGTTCCTGCCCTGGGCTGCATCCCTGTTGGGATGGCGTGGCGCGGCATTTCTGATGGTTCCCTTCGCAGCGCTGGGGCTTATCATCACCTGGCGGTGGTTACCGAGGAAGAGTACCCGTGTCCCTGTCGGAAGGTTTGGAGATGCTGAATCCGGAAGAAAGGTCCGCGCTCTCTTACCGAGGTCAATCTGGTGGTTGTCGGCTTATTCCCTCGCCATGGCGTCGGGGGCTGGGGCGGTCCTCTTTTACATACCCCTGTATATGTACGAAGAGTTCGCGGTGTCGGCTGCTGTAGCCGGCAGCGCGACCGGGGCGGTCGGTGTCGTGGGAACAGCGGCCCGAATTCTGTGGGGCCCGATGAGTCAGAGGTTCTCCAGCGTTAGCTTTCCCCTTGGTGTTTTGGCATCTCTTGGTGGTGTCTCGATCTGTCTGATGTGGATCGCTCCGGCCTCAGGAATAGGCTTCTGGTGGCTCGGTATCGTGATCTACGGGATGAGCGCCGCAGCATGGCCCACAGTGTCGATGCTCGGAGTGATCAATCTGGCCGGTCGCCATCAAACAGGCCAGGCGTCGGGTGTCGTACTTGTTGCCAGCCTTCTAGGAGTGATCGTCAGTCCTGTCATGTTCGGATACGCGGCAGATGCGACCGGCTCCTATTCGGTCGGATGGGCAGGCGTCTTGGTGCTCTTCGGTCTCGCCACAGTCATCAGCTGGCGGTGGCCCGCTCACGAATGATCCCTGGGATACCTGCAACGGTATGCCCTTCCCGACCAGCCAATTCTCCCGCCTGGTCCTCCAGCAGATGTCTCGATCCCGACGATCTTCACTGGCATAGCTCCCTTCCCGGACCGACGTCCGTGGGTCACACAGATCCTATTGCCTCGGCCACGTGTTGCAGATGAGCTGTCATCGCGGCGCGGCTTGCCTCAGCGTCGCCGGCTTTCAACGCAGCCACTATTTGGCGAAGTAGTTTGACAGTTTCGACGCGCCGTTGCCGCTCCTGCGCCGTGTGCTGACGGCTCTCCCGCATCAAGCTCCCCAGACCATTGAGCAGACTGGCCAAGATCGGGCTCCGGGCAGCCCTCATGATGTCATTGTGGAACTCGGTATCGATTGCGATGCAGTCTTCCGGCCTGTCGATCGACCTTTCGTATGCCCTCACTTTGTCCATCAGCTCTTCAACTTCGCCTGGGCTGATGCGAGAGGCGGCGAGAGCGGCGGCGCCGGCCTCCAACACGAACCGAGCCTCGAAAAGCTTCGGGATCGTATCCGCATCGACCTTCAGCACGAAGTCGATGGGTTGGGTCAAGAGTTCCGGATCCAATGACGTGACAAAGGTGCCTTCACCATGGCGACTCTCGAGGATGTTGAGCACAATCAGGGCGCGAACAGACTCCCGTACCGTCGGGCGGCTCACCCCAAGCATTGCAGCCATTTCTCGCTCCGAAGGCAGCCTTTGAAATGGGGCCAACTCTGATCGCAGAATCATCGACTTGATGGTTTCGATCACCTGATCGGCTGCCTGTATCCGGCGAATAGGATCAAAGTGGGGGTCAGAACTCGCAGATTCCACATCACGCACCATAGGTCAGGTCACCTTACTTCCCGAGGCCAAGATCAGGGGTGGTGACCAAACCAGACTAACGTTGGGCAGGTGGCTTGGCCAGAGAACAGGGAAGCAAAGATTCAGCCCTGGAAAGCACTCTACACCGAGAGAATCGACTTTCCGCCCGACTCCCGTTTTCTCCAAAGGGCGGCAGAGGTCGGCCTCGAACTCAAGTTCATCGACGGCTATTCGAGCGAGGAAATCATCGAACAGGGAGCCGACTGCCAAGCTGTCTTTCTGCTTCACGGGCGAGTCACCAGTCGCATGATCGGGGAGTTGAGGAGCTGCCGCATCCTGGCCCGGGTTGGGACCGGCTACGACCTCATCGATGCCGGCGCCGCAGCCAAGGCAGGGGTCATGGTCACCAACGTACC
>JBHJOQ010000001.1:0-7753 GCA_050329555.1 Acidimicrobiia bacterium
CTAAACGCTGATCGTAACCCCCTTCACACCGTTCGCCGGAAGCCTTACGTTTGAGCCATGAGCCGACCCTTTGCAATTGCACTGATCACGGCCGCGGTGTTCGCCATCATGACTCTGGCGATAGCCGAGCCCGTGGCCATCGGAGGTTACGTACCGATCGAAGTACGTGGTGCCCCACCGGCAACTGTGGTGGTGGTCCGTGGCGATCACCTCTGGAAGATCTCAAAGGCGACCCTGGGCGGACAGCTGCAGCGTGAGCCCCGGAATGAGGAAGTTCACCCGTACTGGTTAGAGACCATTGAGATCAATCTCGATTCGCTCCGCTCCGGTGACCCGGATCTGATCTACCCCGGTGAGGAGTTGGTGCTGCCCGCAGCCAACGGTTAACGATTGGCTGTGAGCTTGGCGACTTTGCCGTCGTGGGTCACCGCGAAGAGCTCTCCGTCGCCGCGCAAGCCGAACGAGTTGATCTGACCGATCGTGCCGAGCTCGGCAGTCCAGTCCCTCTCGTCGCTGACCTGGCCGTCCACAAACCGGAACGACTTGATCCATTGGGTACACCAGTCGGTGTAGAAGTAGGTCCCGTGCAACTCGGGGATCTCAGCGCCGCGATACACGTGACCACCGGTGACCGAGCAACCCTGACCCTCCTCCGACCCGTGGAGATAGGTGATCGCCGGAGCGGTATACAGCGAGAGATCGCAGTCCTGGACATGGAAGCAGCGCGTGCCTTCGACGTCGGACCAACCGAAGTTGTATCCACCACCGCTGAGCGGCACGACGTTGATCTCCTCCTGGTCGGCATGGCCGACATCAGCGATGTACACCTGGCCATCCACAGCATCGATGCTGAACCGCCACGGGTTGCGCAAGCCGTATGCCCATACCTCGGGGGCCCCGCCGCCGTCGACGAAAGGATTATCCGGTGGTATCCCATAGGGGTCACCGCTGTCCACGTCGAGACGTGAGATCGCCGCATACATGGTATTGGGATCCTGTCCCTGGGCACGGGAGGCGGCGCCGTCGCCCTGCGCCGAATACAGGTATCCGTCGGGTCCGAAGGCGAGCTGGCCGGCGTAATGCCTGATGTCGGTGTGGCCTTCCGGCTGGGGAAGGTTGAACAGAACCCGCTCCGAGTCTGGATCGGCGCGATTCGGATTGGTTGCTGACACGGTGAACTCCGAGAGCTGCCGGTTGCCACCGGGTGTGGTGAAGTAGACAAAGAACCGGCCGTTGGTGGCGTAGTCCGGGTGGAAGGCCAGACCGAGCAGCCCCTGCTCGATTCCGTTGGCAAGAACCCGGTCGTCTATGACGAGGAAGGCCGGGTCGACCATTTCGAAGTTCTCATCGAGGATCCGAATCACCCCGACCCGTTGCACCACGAAGAGGCGGTTGTCTCCCGGTGGAGAGGTGATGGCCACAGGCTGTTGGAAACCTTCGAACACGACATCGAGGCTCAAACTTGCCAGCTCGGGCAGATTGGGCCCGGTCATGGTCGTCTCTCCCGGGGCGGTGGTGACCGTTGACCCGTCCCCTGTGGTCTCCGAATCTTCAGGAGCTGTGGAGGTGGTTTCCCCGGCCACCGGCTGGGTCGTAGGGCTGGAACCTTCCTGGCCCTCCCCGCGGAGGAACAGGAAGACGATGAGAAAGACGATCACCAGGCCGATGACGAGACCCCGGAGGCGGGATTGGGCCGGGGACAGGGGTTCTCTGTGTCGTGCGCTCACTCAGGCGGAGTGTAGGAAACGGAACGACAAAAGAGAATCTTCCCTGAGGCTCGGTCTCCTCATAGGCCTGCGGAGGTGTCGGCCGGCTATACGTTGTCGCCGAGGAAGATCTCCGACACCGAAGACTCCATGAAGATTGCCTGCAGCGCCTCGGCGAGAATCGGAGCTATCGAAAGGACCTTCACGATGTCGAGTGTTCGGACATCCTCGCTCACAGGGAGCGTGTTGGTGATGATCATCTCCTCGATGGGGGCGTTCTTGATGCGGTCGATGGCGGGTTCGGAGAGGATCGCATGGGTTGCGGCGACGCGCACACTCAGCGCCCCGTAGTCGCGCATCATCTCGGCAGCGCTGCACACGGTGCCAGCGGTGTCGATCATGTCGTCGACGATCACCACATGCTTGTCCTTGACCCGTCCTGCCATCGACAGAGCGTGGGAGACATTGTGCTCGTTCGGGTCACGCCTTTTGTAGATGAACGCAACAGAGGCATCACCGAGCCGGCGGGCGTATCGCTCAGCGCGCTTTACCCCGCCCGCGTCAGGTGACAGGACCGCAATCCGGCCACTGATCTGGCTGGCCACGTAGTCGGAGATCATCGGGATCGCGGTGAGGTGGTCGAATGGCTTCTGGATGAAACCCTGGAGCTGGCCGGTATGAAGGTCGACGGAGACAAGGCGGTCGGCACCGGCGGTCATGAAAAGGTCGCCGACTAGACGTGCGGTGATCGGCTCGCGTGGAAGGACTTTCTTGTCCTGGCGGGAATACCCATAGAACGGCATCACCGCCGTGATCCGGCGCGCAGAGGCACGACGCAAGGCATCGATGGTGATCAGCTGCTCCATGATGTGTTCGTTGACCGGGTGACAGTGGCTCTGGATCAGGAAGCAGTCCGCTCCGCGCACCGAGTCGACCGGCCGCGCGTACAACTCACCGTTGGAGAACTTCGACAGTTCGAGTTGGCCGAGAGGGAGGCCGAGCATTTCGGCGACTTCTTCTCCGAGGGGAACATTCGCACTCCCCGAGAACAGCAGCATCCGATTCCGGGAGACAATATCCACTTCTACTGCTCCTCGGTCTTCTTCGCCGTTTGGCGCTCTGCGCGTCTCCGAGCGTAGCCTTCGATATTCTTCTGTTCGCTTCGCTCGACGGCCAAGGCGTCAGCGTCAACGTCTCTGGTGATTGCCGACCCGGCCCCGGTGATTGCCCGGTCTCCGATGGTCAATGGGGCCACCAGCATGGTGTCGGACCCGATGAACACGTCTTCACCGATGTTGGTGGCATGTTTCTCATAACCGTCATAGTTGCAGGTGACGGTCCCGGCACCGATATTCGTTCCCCGACCGATCGTGGCGTCGCCAAGGTAGGTGAGATGGTTGGCTTTGGCGCCTTCCCCGAGCGTCGAGTTCTTCGTCTCCACGAACGTCCCCAGCTTCGCTCCGTTCATCAGGACAGTCCCGCTGCGCAGGGAGGCATACGGGCCTACCTCGCATCTTTCGCCGATTACCGCACCCCGTAACACCGAATACCAGACGATGCTCCCGGAGCCGATTTCGGAGTCGACCGCAAAAACGTCAGGTCCGATACGGGCATCTGCTCCGACAGTGGTGTTCCCCTCGAGGTGCACACCGGGATAGATGGTGGCGCCGGGCTCGATAGAGACGGAATCGTCGATGTAGGTGCGTTCCGGGTCGATGATCTCGACACCGGCCTGGAGATGGTCGGTGTTGATCCTGGTCCGAAGCTGCTTGCGAGCATCGGTGAGTTGGTCCTGTGAGTTAATCCCGATCACCTCTCGAGGAGCGGCTTTCACCGACTCCAGTTTTGCACCTTTGTGGGACAGAATCCCGATTACATCGGTTATGTATAACTCCCCCTGAGAGTTGTCGCTTGTGACAAGGTCGAGAGCCTCGATCAGATCACCTGCGCGAAACGAGTAGATGCCAGCGTTTATCTCGTCGATTCCGAGCTGGTCCGGGGTGCAGTCCCTGTCCTCGACTATCCCAACCACAGACCCGTTCTCACGCACGATCCTCCCGTAGCCCGAAGGGTCATCGAACACAGAGGTGACCAGAAGAGCCGCAGTCGCCGGAGGACGGGCAACGAGCTCGGCGACGAGTTCAGGGGTGATCATCGGCATGTCGCCATTGAGTACCACAACTGTGTCATCGGGTTCGAGGTCAGAGATCTGGGCGATTCCCACTCGCGCAGCATCACCCGTTCCCAGTTGCTTCTCCTGAATCGCAACGATGACTCCGGAGTCGAGGTGGGGGCGGACTTCGTCGGCCCCGTGTCCGAGGACCACGACCACCGACTCGGGATTCGACTTCGCCGCGGCATCGATGACCCAGCCAACCAGGGTCCTGCCAGCCGCCGTGTGTGCCACTTTGGGCAGGGCAGACATCATTCGCTTGCCCTGGCCGGCGGCCAGAATTATCACATGTGTTGGCAAGTCAGCCTTTCCTAGGCGATCGCTGGGGGGGCAGGACTCGAACCCACTCTTACAGGACCAAAACCTGCCGTGCTACCAGTTACACCACCCCCCAAGGCGGGCTCCCGAGGATAATCGCCCAGCGGCGAGAGAAGTAACCCACTCTTACAGGACCGCAATACCCGATGTGCCACCAGTTACACCACCCCCCACAGCGGGGAAGTTCAGGTTAACGACCAAGAACGAAAACCAAGAGCCAGAACCACTCTTACAGGACCGCAATAATGGCTGAGACGACGGATACCCAGGGTTTCTGAGGTCGGCACCCGGGCTCAGCAGCCCACGGAAAGGGGACCTGGCCCCTCGGGCTGGGAGATTGAGCTCCGTTAGTGGGAACGCCCCACCCTGCCGGCTCTTTCGTCGCTGGCGCTCCCTCCGCAGGCAAGCGGAGGATGCTCCTACTCCGATCGTTCTACGCCTTTGGGGCGGGCTGCTGCGCCGGTGGCGGCTCTCGTGCCGGGGACCGCTGCAGCAGCCAGCACGGCCTCCTCCTCGCTGGGGAAGAAACCGAAACACGCCGAGCCGGAGCCGGTCATCATCACCGCGGTGTCCCAGAGGCGGGCGGTGTCGCTGACAAAGTCACCCAGAGCGGGCTCGACGTCGACGGCGGCCCGGTATAGATCGTTTCGAATCGGGTAGCTGTGGCGCAGTACCGGTGGGAGGAAACGGTCCGGGACCTCAAAGCCGACCGGCTCACCGATCTCGTCCCAACGTCTGTAGACCTCAGGGGTGGAGAGGCCGAATTCGGGGACCACAACTGCAAAAGCGATCTCGTCGAGGGGCGGGATGGACTCAATCAGTTCGCCATAGCCTGTCATCTCGGCCGTGCCCCCCACCAGCGGGAAGAACACGTCGGAACCGATCTCGGGCGCCACCAACTTCGCTTTCTCGTGGTCGGCGCCAACGATGTCGCAGGCTGCAATCAGGGCGGCCGCGGCGTCAGCCGAGCCACCGCCGAGACCGGCCGCGGGCGGGATCCGCTTCTCCAGCCTGAACGCCACCGGGGGGATCTCGATCAGGGCCCGCAAACCCATCAACGCCTTCAGTACGAGATTGTCGCCCCCGTCGGGCACTTCGATACCGACAAGTTCCAGCTCGTCGGAGTCGGCTTCCTCTGCTTCGAGCACGTCACACCACTCGATCGTCTGGACCAGCGAGCGAAGCGGATGAAGACCGGAATCGTCGGCCCTGGAGACGAGGAGGTTGAGGTTGAGCTTTGCCGGAGCCAGATACTTCACGATGCCGATCCTGCCAGCCGCAAAAAGTCTTCGGGTGCAAGGTCTTCTGCCCTCGCGGTTGGAGCGACGCCCACCGATTCGAGCACTTCGACAGCGTCGGCGAACTCGTCGGCGAGAGAGCGTCGCAGCATCTTCCTTCGCTGCCGGAAGGCCACCCCCGCCAGTTCGATGGCTCGCTCCGATTGAGGGGGGGCGGGAACTCGCGGCATGACCAGCACCGCAGACTCCACCCTGGGCGCCGGGTAGAAGACCTGAGGCGGCACGGTGAAATCCAGTCGGGGCTCCGTATGAATCTGTGCGACGACAGAGGGCAGCCCGTATTCCTTGCTGCCGGGCTTGGCACAGAAGCGCGATGCCACCTCTTTCTGCACCATGACGACAAAGAGCTCGGTCTGGCCGACGTGTCGCATCACGTCGAGGACAAGCGGAGTGCCGACGTTGTAAGGAAGGTTCGCAACGAACTTCCAAGTCGCATCAAGGTCGAGCACCGCGCCGAGGTCGACGTC
Source organism: Acidimicrobiia bacterium (assembly GCA_050329555.1). GTDB lineage: Bacteria > Actinomycetota > Acidimicrobiia > Spongiisociales > ZC4RG35 > MA-ANB-1. The sequence goes on from JBHJOQ010000001.1 coordinate 5,963, forward strand.
CATGATGTCCTCGAATCGCAGGTCGACGTCGAGGCCAGCAGTCACCTCTTCGAGCACGGGCCGGAGGCCACCGTCGACCTCATACGCAATGACATGGGCCCCGGCCTCGGCGAGAGCTGCTGTCAACGTCCCAGTGCCGGCACCTACTTCGACAACACTATCCCCGGGTTGGATTTCGGCCATCGACACGATCTTCGTTGTGATATTGGCGTCGGCCAGGAAATGCTGACCGAGACGGTGAATCGGTGTGAGCCCGTGCCGTTCCAGCATCGCGGCGATCTCGCCCCTCGACTGGGGTCTCACTTTCGGAAGATCCGGCGGGCGTTGGCAGACGTAATCGCTGCGACCTCGGTCGGGGGAAGGCCCCACACCGCCGCAAGCGCCTCGCCGACAAGGGCCACCCAGGCCGGCTCATTGGGCTGACCACGGTGCGGAGGAGGAGCAAGGTACGGCGTATCGGTCTCGACCAACGCTCGCTCAATAGGGACCAGCTCGGCACCGAGCCTGATCGTCTCTCCTGTCTCGAAAGCAACCGGCCCGGCGAATGAGAAGGTGACGCCGAGATCGAGGAAGCGCCTGGTCCACTTCCGTCCCCCGGTCCAACAGTGGAGGACAGCGCGTTCTCCTTGACCCGTGGACTCGATCAACCGATGGACGTCGGCAAAGGCATCGCGGCAATGGACGATGATCGGCAGGTCACTCGCAGAAGCCAGCTCCAGCTGGGCACGGAAGCTCTCGATCTGGTCTTGGCGCGGGGAGAGACTCCGGTAGAAGTCGAGACCGGTCTCACCAATTGCGGCGACCCTGCCCACCATCTCTTCTATCGCCCGGGACTGCTCGCGCCAGTGTGAGGCATCGTGTGGGTGCAGTCCTGCTGTAGCCACCACCCGGTCGGGGAACTCGGCGGCCAGACGGATCGAGTCGGCCGACGAGGCTGCGTCGACGCCGGGGACAACCACCCAGTCGACATCGTCGGCTCGGGAGAGCATCTCCCCCGGCGCTCGCTCGTCGAGTTGGAGGTGGCAATGGGTGTCTACCCAGGTCACGAGACAGAGCCCGCCGCATGCAAATTCCGCCACCAGCGTTGTAGGCTCGCCCCACAAGGAGGATTTACCGAATGGAACCTGGCATCGCCCGGAAGATCGACGACCTCGGCCGAATCGTAATACCCGCCGAGACCCGCAAGCTCTTCAACATCCGGGAGGGCGACCAGCTCTTCATTTCTGTCGAAGGTGGCTCCATCGTTATCCGGAAAATGACCGACACCTGCACCTTCTGTGGGACCGATGTCGAAGTCAAGCAATTCAAGGAAAAGGGCATTTGCGCTGGTTGCCGGTCTCAACTTCGTCCCTGACCCTTGATTAATGCGTCGTAGATCTCCCGCCGGGGATGACCGGACCCACCTGCCGCCTCCCTTGCCGCTGCTGAGGCCGACTCACCGGAATCCACCAGTGCTTTCGCTGTCGCCACGGTATCTTCGAAGTTGTCGAGCTGCTTCTTGGCCGGGCCGATCACCACACTGAATTCGCCACGGCCGGCTGTGTCGCCCCAATGGGCGATTGCCTCTTCGAGAGACCCTATCCAGACTTCTTCGTGGATTTTGGTCAGTTCCCTGGTGACGACGATTACTCGAGTCGGTCCAAGCGCCTTCTCCAGGGTCTCGAGATCGGCAACCAGTCGATGTGGGCTGACGAAGAGAACGATGGGCCGCTCTTCGTCGACAAACGATTGAATCCGGCGCTGTCGTTCGCCACCCTTCCGGGGCAGAAACCCTTCAAAAACAAAACGATC
>JBHJOQ010000038.1:0-6619 GCA_050329555.1 Acidimicrobiia bacterium
AGAAGGGCGGACATCCACTTCGAGTGGTTCTCGAAGGTGTGGTCACCGACGTGTGGGGGGCGGTCGGAGAAGCCGAGGCCGATCAGGTCGGGCATGATCAGCCGGTAGGGCTCACCGCGTAGCTCGGCGGCCACCTTCCGGTAGAGAAATCCCCAGGTCGGATTGCCATGGAAGAGGACAACGGGACGGCCTTCGCCTTGCTCCATCACATGCACGGCCAGTCCGGGCTCGATCTCAACCCGGTAACGACTGAAAGGAACCATCGCCGCCAACCATTCCGGCAACTCGGGAGCGGGCAGCCGCTTCACGAATCGACAGAGGGCGAGCGTGCACTCGACAAAGGGCGAAGGTCGGCGGCACCCACTACAGGTTCTCCGTGGCCTCGCCGAGATAGGCCTTGATCACATTCGGGTCACGCTGGACTTCGGCAGGCGGGCCCGTGGCTATCGCTTTCCCGAAGTCGACCACCAGAACCCGGTCGGCGATGTCCATCACCAGGCCCATGTCGTGTTCGACGAGGATCAATGCGATCCCCAACTCGTCCTGCACATCGAGGATGAAACGGGCCATGTCCTCGGTCTCTTCGAGATTCATGCCCGCCACCGGCTCATCCAGGAGCAGAAGCTCGGGGTCCATGGCGAGGGCTCGTCCCAGCTCGACCCGTTTCTGGATCCCATACGGCAATAACCCCACCGGGTATTTCCGCCATTGCTCGATTTCGAGGAAGTCGATGATGTCCTCGACGATCGCGCGGTTTTCGATTTCCTCGTTCTTTGCTTTGCCGAACCAGATCGCCCCGGCCAGCCACCCCGAGGTCATCCGGACGTGGCGCCCGGTGAGCAGGTTCTCGATCACCGTCATATGCGGGAAGAGGGCGATGTTCTGGAACGTGCGGGCGATGCCACGCTCGGCGGTGATATTCGGTTTCAGACCCATCAAGCTCTCGCCCTTCCAGAGGATCTCCCCCTCCTGGGGCCGGTACACCTGGTTTATCGAGTTGAACAGCGACGTCTTGCCCGCCCCGTTGGGGCCGATGATGGCAAAGAGCTCTCCGTCGTCGACACGGAACGAGACCCCGTCTATCGCCTTCACTCCCTGGAACGAGAGATGGAGGTCCTTGACCTCGAGCAAATGCTCGTAAGTCTTCGGCCCGGAGCGGTCGGCATGCCGTCTCAAGAGTCCCCGACTCATCAGCGGCCTCCCGTCCCACTGTTCTGTGAGTGTCTACACACACCAGGTGTGCATAGACACTCACAGAACGGTTTTGGAGCGCTCACGAGAGCCACCTTTTTCTTCGCTTGTAGTGCTTGACGTCCCGGAACGACTTCTGCTCGCCACTGGCGTGGAGGCCAAGGTAGAACTCCTGTACGTCCTCGTCTTTGAGCAGCTTGTCCGCCTTGCCGTCCATCACCATCTTTCCGGTCTCCATCACATATCCGTGGTGGGCGATCGAAAGCGCCATGTTGGCGTTTTGCTCGATCAACAACACCGAGGTTCCCTGTTCGTTGATCTCGACGATGGTCTTCTTCACCTCTTGAACCAGCAGGGGGGCAAGGCCCAACGATGGCTCGTCGAGGATGAGCAGCTTCGGGTTCTGCATGAGGGCGCGCCCGATGGCGAGCATCTGCTGCTCCCCGCCCGACAGGTAGCCGGCTGTCGAGCTTCGCCGATCCTGCAACTGCGGAAACAGGGTCATGACCCGATCGTGGGCCTCACTCACCGCTGAGGCGTCTCTGTTGATATATCCACCGGCACGGAGGTTGTCGTCGACTGTCATCTCGGCGAAAATCCTGCGGCCCTCCATCACCTGGCTGATCCCGCGGCGAACCCGCGCCGACGGCTCTTCGTGGGTGATGTCGTCGCCGTCGAAGCGGATCTCGCCTTTGGTGATGTCACCTTCATGGACCTCGAGCAGGCCGGTAATCGCCCGCAACGTCGTGGTCTTTCCCGCCCCGTTAGCCCCGAGCAGAGCGACGATCTGGCCGTCGGGGACCTCAATCGAGATCCCGCGCAGCACCAGAACCACGTCGTTGTAGACAACTTCGAGGTTCTCCAGGTTCAACATGTGCGCCACCTTCTCCTAGCCATCAGCTCTGAGCACTGAGTGCCCACAACAAACGGCTCGTAGGGGGTGTGGACCCGGTGGCGGGCAAATTTTGCCCGCCACCGTCCACAAATGGCTCCAGATCAACCCTCGAGCACGTAGCAAGCTCCGGTGAACTCGTACGCAGCTGCGATGTCTGATGTGTAGTTACTCTCGACGATCATCGTCCCGGTCTCGCTCTCGAGGCTGGGGCGGACCATCCATTGAGTCCGCTGCACGATGTCATTGGGCTCACCCGCATAGACCTCAGTTGGGCCAAGTCCGTCGAATTCGACCGCCGTCAGCGACTTGGCAGCAGCCAGGACTCCGGACTGGGTCATGTCACCGTTTTCGTAGGCGGCCAGCAGTGCCTGATGCATGATCGATGCCTCGATGAAACCCTCGGCGTAGTAGTCGGCCGGGGGGGCATCGGCGGCTGTCATCACCTCGCGCACGTTGGCGGCGCCTTCAGAGGTACCGTCCCACGGCTCGACGTAGCCCGCAAAGACAAAGTCGCGGGCGATTGCTTCCCGGATCGGTGAGTCCTCGGCGACGAACGCCGGGTTCCACGAAGGGAAGGCACCTGACCAAAGGGCCTCGAAACCGGTGGCAATTGCGCGACCGTATACCGCCGAGAACGCACCCGGGGTTGCGGTGTAGAACACGAGATCTGCGCCGCTTCCGGCGATACCAGCTGCTACCTCGTCGAACGTGGTCTCGTCACCGGGTATAACCTGGCCGATACCGTTGTAGACGACTTCGAGCCCAAGCGCTTCCGCAGCGAGAACTGCACCAGCCGCAGAGTCGAGCCCGTAGTCACCCGGAATCGAGGCAATGGCGATAGTCGGGCTGTCCAGCCCGGACAGACCGACCATGTACTCGATGCTGTTCATCGCTTCGATGCAATATGGCGCGCCGTGGGGCAGCAGGTTGGAGTTGATCGCCGGATCAGACCAACCCGAGTACCAGGTGAGCGGAATCGCCAGGATCCCATCAGCCTGGAGGTCGGCGTTGATCGCGACAGTGTGCGGTGAGCCGGTGGAGTGGCCAAAGGCAACCACTTGGTCCTTCAGCTCTTCATAGAACTGAACGTGGTTGGTCACGCTGTAGACCGTGTCCACCACTTCCAACTGGACCATCAGGCCGTTGATGCCGCCAGTGGCATTGACCTGACCCCAATAGGCGTTGTGCCCGGCCACGATGGGCGTTACGAGCGGGCCGAAATCACCGGTGAGGTCAGACAGCAACCCGATCGTGATGGTCCCGGCTTCGAGATCGACACCGACATCGGTTGCGATGTCCATCGGCTCTTCGCCCATGTCTTCGGTCGTGGTGGTCTCCTCGCCCATGTCCTCGGTCGTGGTGGTTGCTTCGCCTCCTGCCGTCGTCGTGGTCTCTTCACCGTCGCCGCCACAAGCAGCAAGCACGAGACCAAGGACGAGCAAGATCGACAACCATTTAGATTTCATCTTCATTCTTTTCCTTTTCCTCCTCAGTTATCGAGGCCCTGGAGGAGCCCCTTTGTCAGACCGCTCAATATGTGAACGGCCAACCCTTCCAATAATTGCGGATTCTGAGCCATATGCCGTAAAGGCCCAACGGCTCAAAGATTAGGAAGCCAATGATCAACAAGCCGTAAGTGACGAGGTTCAGCTGATCTATGCCCAGCCCGGGCGCGACCCCAGGGGCGGTGTTGATCAAACCGAAGTCTGTTTGATCTGTCGATACTACGAAGTCGAAGATGGTCGCCAGGAAACTGTCTCCGGCCTGCACCACATCCTGCATCCAGCCGGTGACGTCCCGGATGATCCTGGGGAGGAGGATCACGAATGCCGACCCCATCAGCGTCCCGGAGACGGTCCCCGCCCCACCGATCAGGACGATAGCGATGAACTGGACCGAGAGAAAAAGCATCCAGGTCTCGGGAATCGAGCGCCCGACGAAGCTGGCGAGCAGGGCCCCGGAAACACCCGCATAGAAAGACGAGATGGCAAAAGCAAGTGTCTTGTACTTGAACTCATTGACGCCCATCACCTCGGCGGCGATATCGCGGTCCCGAATCGACATAAAGGCGCGGCCGACCCTGGTCCGCTGCAGGTTCTTGGCAAAGATGACGAACAGCACAGTCAGCACCAGCAGGAACAGGTAGGTCTTGCCCGTCGAACTGAGATTGAAGATCCCGAACCACGTCCCGTCCTGGGCAAAATTGATCAGTGGCTCTTCCTCCTTCCACAGCCGAATCTCAAACGGCGGATGGGACCGACCGGATTGGGAACCCCCGGTGATGAAATCGAGATTGCGCCAGAGGTATTCGCCGATGAAGACCAGGCCGAGAGTGACAATCGCCAGATAGAGGCCGCGAACCCGCACCGCGGTTGGCGCAACCAGGACTCCGACGAGGGCGGGGATGAGGCCGGCGAGCGGAAGCCATATCCATATAGGAAGCCCCAGACCCCATAGCCCTCCGCCAGGCATGCCAAAGACCGCAGCTACATAAGCACCGAGACCCATGAAAAAGGCGTGCCCGAGTGAGACCTGGCCGGCCAGGCCGGTGAGGATGTTGAGGCCCAGGCCTCCGATGGCGAAGATCAAGACTGTGGTCAGAAGCCGCATCCAGTCTCCTTCCGCAAGGAAACTCGGCCCCGGCAAGGATCCCATCGGGTTGTCGCCACCGCCAATCGAACCTTCCCGGAACAGCGGGATCGCCACCAGGAAAGCGATGAACAGGAACAGAACAACCCGCTTGGTGGTGGTGTTGACCATGGCCTGGTCGGCTTCGTAGCTCGTGTAGAGCATCGGTCGACCCCTCATCGACACCCTCCCCTGTCTGGTTCGCTCATACGCGTCGGATTTCCTCCGTGCCGAACAGCCCATGCGGTTTCACCAGCAAGACGAGCAACATCACGAGATAGGGGACGACGCCACCGAACCCTGTGCCCAGGAACTCGAACGGGAGAAGCGCCGAATATGACTGGGCAAGTCCGATGATGAGCCCGCCGACGACCGCGCCCACAATGGAATCGAGCCCTCCGAGGACAATTGCCGGGAATGCGGCGAAGGCAAAGAACGCAGTCTGGGTGTCGAGGCCAGCGGCCCGCCTGGGGAACAACGACAGGAAGACTCCAGCGACCGCAGCCAGGACCGCTCCGATTCCCCAGGAGACCGAGAAAATCCTCCCGACCGCGATGCCCTGAGCCCGGGCGGCCTCCTGGTCGAATGCCGTAGCGCGCATCGCGACACCGGTGCGACTGCGGAAGAACAATGCCACCGCCACCACGAGGACGACCGTCACAGCCATCTGGACGATCTCGGTGTGGGCGATGCGGACCCAACCAAGGTTGAGGATCGAGGTTCCCCAGGGATCGCCGAGCGGGCGCGCGTTGGTGCCGATGAAGTCGTTGGTGATCACCCGCAACACTATGTCGACACCAAGGGTGACGATGGCCACGGCAAAGAGCTCCTCACCGATCATCGGGCGGATGAACGTCCTCTCCAGAAGCATCCCCAGCCCGAACGCCACCACCAGAGCGAGCAGCACCGCGAGCGTCCAACTCACCCATGGTGGAGAGCCCGGCATCCACCGTTCCGGAACATCCCAGATCGTGGCGAACACAGCCACAAAGAAGGCACCCAACGCTGCAATTGCACCGTGAGCAAAGTTGAGCACCTGGGTGGCTTTGAAGATGATGACAAAGCCCATGGCGAGCAGTGCATAGATCGAACCCAATGCCAGACCCTGGACGAAGAGTTGAGCGACCTCCGACACTTCCCGCTCGGACGCCTGGGCGAGCACCATCATGTCGGGCATCAGGAGCTGTACATGTCCTGGATCAGGTCGCCAAACCTGTCTTCCATCGCTGACCGCTTGAGTTTCTGGGTGGCGGTCAACTCGCCATCCTCATGGTCGAGCTCTTTGGGGATCAGCTTGAACTTTCGTATGTTCTCCGCGCGGGCGAACTTCTCATTGGTCTTGTTGACCACACCCTGGATCAACTCGATCACATCGGGCTTCTCCGTAAGGTCCCGATAAGTGGTGTACGGGATCCCGCGGCGTGTAGCCCAGTCGCCGACCACGTCGAACTCGATGCTGATCAGAGCGCTGAGGAACCTGCGCCCGTCGCCGATGACCATCGCTTCCTTGACGTAAGGAGAGGTTTTGATGCTGTTCTCGATCTCAGATGGCGAGACGTTCTTGCCGCCGGACGTCACGATGATGTCCTTGATCCGATCGACGATCTTGACGTGGGTGCCGTCGACCCACTCACCGACATCGCCTGTCCGCAGCCAGCCGTCTTCGGTGAAGGCGTCCGCGGTCTTCTCCGGTTTGTTCCAATAGCCCTTGAACACCCCCGGGTGCTTGGTCTGGATCTCACCGGTCTCCTCGTCGATCCTGAAGCCGATCCCCTCGTATGGCTCACCAACAGTGCCCACCTTGTTGCGGCCGGGGAAGTTGGTTGTCGCCACGGCTGCGTTTTCGGTCATCCCGTACAACTCGTAGATGTCGATTCCCATCCCGAGGAAGTCGCGGAGCACCTC
>JBHJOQ010000042.1:0-6230 GCA_050329555.1 Acidimicrobiia bacterium
TTGTGTCCAGTCAGCTCCCGATCGATCGCCCCCGTCAGATCATCTGTGTCGGGCTCAACTACCGTGAGCACGCCAAAGAAGCCGGGATGGACATTCCTTCGTCTCCGGTGCTCTTCGCCAAATGGCCGAGCTGCCTGATCGCTTCCGGTGAGCCGATCGTGATCCCGGAGGAGTCAAGCTCTATCGACTATGAGGGTGAACTAGGGGTGGTCATCGGGAGCAGGGCCTCTGATGTGTCGGTCGAGGATGCACTGTCGCACGTAGCCGGCTATTTGTGCGTAAACGATGTCACGGCCCGTGACCTCCAGGCACGTGAAGGCCAATGGACAAGGAGCAAGTCGTTCGATACTTTCGGCCCGATCGGACCGGAACTGGTCCCCGCATCACAAGTCCCTGACCCCCAGAAGCTGGACATACGCACCTGGGTCGGAGACACTCTGGTGCAAGATGGGAATACCGCAGACATGGTGTTTTCCGTGGCCGAGCTTGTCTCATTCATATCGCACGGCATCACCCTTGAGCCAGGTGACCTGATTGCAACAGGGACACCATCTGGAATCGGCTCCACCCGGACACCACCCACTTTCTTGCGCCCAGGGGACGAGGTTCGAATTGAGATTTCTGGAATCGGCACAATCTCCAACCCGGTAGTGGCATCTGCTGGGCATTCCCAGGATGATTGAGCGGGGAACCTCGGATCCAAGGGACCTGTTCGGTTTGGCTGGAAGGTCAGCAGTCCTGACCGGAGCGGCTTCCGGTCTGGCGCAAGCCAGTGCAATCGGGATGGCGCGACTCGGATGCCATGTGACGCTCGTCGATATCAACTCCGAGGGCCTGGAGGAAACCGCGGCAACCATCCGGGAGATCGGCGGGTCTGTGACTATCAGCGTTACCGATGCCAGCGAACCCGATCAGGTTTCTTCTCTGTTTGCCGAAATCAGCGACGCCGGCCGACAAGTCGACATCCTGGTCAACGCTGCTTTTACCCATCAGAGGAAACGGCCGGAAGACTTGGAATATGCAGAATGGGTCAAGACGATCGACGTTTGCCTCGGCAGCTACTTCCTCTGCTCTCAGGCCGCCGGCAAGCAGATGATTCGTTCCGGGAGCGGGGGCAGCATCATCAACATAAGCTCAATAGCGGCGACTACCGGAATGGGCAGGGGGAACTTCGCTTACAGCACTGCCAAGGGAGGGGTTAATGCCTTGACCCGGGAGCTTGCAGTGGAGTGGGCTAAGCATGGCATCCGGGTCAACGCGATTCAACCCTGCCAATTTCGCACGCCACCCGTGAACGCCTGGCTAGCCAGCGCCGACTCGGAAGATCAGGCGTTGGTGAAACATCTAGTCGGTGGAATACCCCTCGGTCGATTTGGAGAAGTAGATGACATCGTTGGACCGGTGATCTTCCTCGCCAGCGATGCTTCTGCAATGGTCTCCGGCGTGTGTCTTCCGGTTGACGGAGGGAACCTGGCCCTGAATGCCGCGGGCGGCGATCCACGCTGAGCGGATGGGCGCTGTCTGCAAACTAAGCTGATGGGCTTGGGCTACGTCGGGCTCGAGTACATCGCTGGCCGACCTGGGAGTTGCACTTCGACGCTTCGTCCGTTCAGGGCGAGGGCTTTAATCCCGGCCGCAGCCACGGCCGACGCGGCATAGCCGTCCCACGCACTCGCCCCTGTAGGTCGCCCGGTTCTTATCGAATCCACCCACGCCTGGGCCTCGATACGGTAAGTGTCCCCGAATCGCTCACGCCAGGTGCGGTGAATGGGTTCAGCTACCACTCCCAGTGAGGTTGAACGCGACAGACGGGGAGTGGACAATTCGGCCGTCCCTTCCGAACCCACAATTTCGCAACGAACGTCATAACCAAATCCGTTGCTCAGGAATGCCTCGACGATGACGACCGCCCCCGACTTGGTTGCCATGATGAGGAATTGGGGATCATGAAGGCCCGTCTGCGCAGTGGGCGTTGACAGACCGTGAATCACTCTGACACTGATGATCTCCTCATCCAACAACCACCGTGTTGCGTCGATCTCGTGAATGAAAGAGTCATGCATCACCATCTCATCGTCGAAGAAGTCCGGGACGGAGAGGTTGCGGTGGACCATGTGCGCGAATAGCAAGGTACCCAGCACCCCGGAGTCGATGGCCGCTGCCACCTCGAGGTAACCCGGGTCAAAACGCCTCATGAACCCAACCTGCACAACCCGCCGACCGAGTTCCATCTCCTTTTCGACGATCCGTGCTGCATCTTCGGCGTCGGTCGCCAGCGGCTTTTCGCACAAGACGTGTTTTCCCGCAGAGACGGCCTCAAGGACAATCTCCGCATGGGCGCTCGCCGGGGTGGCTACTAATACCGCCTCGACGTCCGGGCGCCTGATCAGTTCCGTAGCGGATGGGACTTCTACAGCTCCGACCTCTGCAGCTACCAGTCGGGCGCGATCTCTGTCGAGATCAGACACAGCCACCACTTCTGATCCTGCAACAGCACGGGCGAGATTTGTTGCGTGGAGGCTGCCGATCGCCCCGGTTCCGATCACACCTACTTTCACGTTCTTTGACAAGCTCGTCACCGTTCCAATTCCGTTCGCCGCCAGGAGCGTGTACCGCTGATGGCGTTTCGTATGTGGAGTGTTATGCTACTTGCGAGAAGCACCACTCTGTGTCTCCAGCACCTGAAAAACCCGGGAGGACCAACAAATGGCTATGCAAGTAGGAACCGCGCCCGACTCTTGGGGTGTCTGGTTCCCGGATGATCCGCTCCAGCCACCGTGGCAACAGTTCATGGACGAGGTGGTGGAGGCGGGTTATGACACTATCGAGATCGGCCCGTATGGCTACCTCCCCACAAATCACCGCCAGCTAACGACCGAACTCGAAACCCGAGGACTTGGCGTCTCGGCGGGTTTCTTCATGCAACATTTTCACAAACCCGAGACCTGGCCAGACCTCAAAGACTCTGTTGCCGAGGTCTGCAGTTTGCTCGCTCATGTTGGTGCCAAATACGTCCTCCTGATCCCAGAGTTCTACCGGGACATTTTCACCGGCGACCAGATCATGGAGGCCGAGCTCCCCGAAGAGACCTGGAGCAAGCTGATCGAGGGCACTCACGTCCTCGCCGAACTGATAGCAAGTGAGTGGGGGCTGAGAGCTGTCTTCCACCCCCACGCAGAGACACCGGTCGAATATGAGTACCAGATCGAGAGATTCCTCGCTGACACCGAGCCGGACCTGGTTGGTCTGTGCCTGGACATGGGCCATCACGCCTACCGGGGGGGCGATGTCCCCGAATTCGTCCGCGACCATCACGAACGCCTCGAATACATCCACCTGAAGAGTGTCGACGCTCGGGTCCGCGAACGGGTCGAAGCCGAGAACATTCCGTTTGCCCGTGCCTGCGAAATGGATGTCTTCGTGGAGCCGGAGATTGGCGTCATCGATTTCGTCGAAGTTCGGCGGGCCCTGGACGAAGTCGGGTTCGATGGTTTCGGGATCGTCGAACAAGACCTCTACCCGACACCAATCGAACGTCCCCTTCCCATCGCAAAGCGGACCCGGCGATACCTCGAGGAAATCGGCATCGGGTAGGTCCGAAGACAAGCTTCGACGGTCCTTCTTGCCCGAATCAGGGCCAACGCCTTCCCCGAACTGACCCATCATCAACCCTGCGCCGTTGAACACGAGCTTCTGTCCTTGACGGTCGATCCTCAGCGATCTAGAGTTGAACCTCTGTTCCGCTAGCGGAACAGAGGTTCGTCTGCAATCCCAAGAGGAGTCCGCAATGCACATGTTTATCCAGGGAGCGTGGCAGTCCTCGGACACACTGATCCCTGTTGTGCATCCCTACTCGGGCGAGACGATCCAGGAGGTCCCAGTTGCGAGTCCCGAGCAACTGGAAGACGCCCTCGCTTCAGCGGTGAGAGGTGCACAAGAAATGCGCCGCCTATCCCCCTACGAGCGACACGCCATCCTCTTTCGCGCCGCCGAGATGTTTGACAACGCAGTCGATACGCTGGCGCAAACAATCAGCTCCGAGTCGGGCAAGCCGATCGCAGAAGCCCGACGTGAGGCTTCCCGGGCGGGCACTCTGATTCGACTGAGCGCCTTCGAAGCTGCTCAAGCGCGAGGTGAGACCATCCCGGTCGACGCCGAGCCCGGTAACGACGGCAAAATCGCCTTCACGATTCGCCAACCATGTGGAGTGGTTGTGGCGATAACACCTTTCAACTATCCGCTGCTGCTTCTTCTGCATAAAGTTGCACCAGCGCTTGCAGCCGGGAATGCAGTCATCATCAAACCTGCCCTGCAGACGTCGATGACCGCCATTCACGCCACTCGAATGCTCATCGAAGCGGGACTTCCTGAGGAGGCACTGCAATGCGTTACCGGCCCAGGAGCGAAAGTCGGGATGCCGCTGTGTGCCGATCCTCGGGTGAGGAAGATAACGTTCACCGGCAGCACGGCAGTCGGACGAGAAATCACGAGAGTCGCTGGCGTGAAACGTCTCTCTCTCGAGCTCGGTTCGAATGCCCCCCTCGTGGTGCTCGAAGATGCAGACATCGAAGAGGCTGCGATTTCCACAGCTCGAGCCGGTTACGTCAACGCCGGCCAGGTCTGCATATCCGTCCAGCGGGTCATCGTCGACGACGCTCATTACGGCAGCTATCTCGACGCGGTTCGAGACCATGTCGGCGCCATTGTTGTCGGTGACCCGTTCGAGGATGGAACGCAAGTCAGCTCCTTGATTTCCGAAGACGCAGCCACGCGCGTCGACAGCGCCATTCGAGACGCAGTCGACGCCGGGGCATCTCTCGTCGTTGGCGGAGATCGCTCGGGGTCCGTGATCGTCCCGGCGGTGGTCGCCGATGTTCAGCCGAACATGTCGATATTCGCCGACGAGCTGTTCGGGCCAGCGGTCGGCGTGAGTCGGGTGAGCGGGATCGATGAAGCCATTCACCTGGCCAACCAGAGCAGCTACGGGCTCGGGGCAGGGGTGTATACCAACGACATCACCAACTCTCTGCGCTTTGCTCGCGAGGTGGATTGCGGAAGCATTCAGATCAACTCTCCTCCCCTCTGGCGGGCCGACCTGATGCCCTACGGCGGCCTCAAGGACAGCGGCATCGGTAAGGAGGGACCGAAATACGCCGTCGAGGAAATGACCGAGACAAAGACAGTTGTGTTCCACTAGGCGAGCAGCGATAGCGCCGGTTCGAAGGCAAGGAGATTCAAGAGATGAGCAGCCCACAACCAACGATGCGGCTGACAGTGGCTCAAGCAATTATCAAATACCTCGCGGTCCAGTACAGCGAGTTCGATTCGGCTCGTCAGCGGCTGATTCCCGCAATGTACGGCATTTTCGGTCATGGAAACGTCTCGGGCATCGGTCAAGCACTCGATGAATTCGGCGAGCACCTCCCGTACCTTCAGGGTCGGAACGAGCAGGCGATGGTCCACACTGCGATCGGATTCGCCAAAGCCAAGCGTCGGCGCTCCACCCTCGCAGTGACGGCCTCCATTGGCCCCGGGTCGACGAACATGCTCACGGGAGCGGCGACAGCAACCATTAACCGAATTCCTGTCTTGCTCTTGCCATCTGACACGTACGCGACTCGCCGCCAAGGTCCCGTGCTTCAACAGCTGGAACATCCGTCACAGGGCGATGTGAGCGTCAATGACTGCTTCCGGCCGGTCAGCCGTTACTTCGATCGTATCCTTCGGCCGGAGCACCTGCTGACGGCTCTTCCCGAAGCGATGCGCGTGCTTACAAGCCCGGTGGAAGCCGGAACGGTGACGATTGCCCTACCACAGGACGTTCAATCTCACGCCTTCGATTTCCCCAGCCAGTTCTTTGAGCCGCGGACCTGGAGAATTCCACGACCTCAGCCTGAACCCGACATGATCAGCGCGGCGCTGGACCTGCTCCGGGCCGCCGAACGACCGCTGATCATCGCTGGTGGAGGCGTGCACTATTCCGAAGCGGCCGAAGCACTCTCTCAATTCGCCTACGAGTTCGGCATTCCGGTGGCTGAGACTTTTGCAGGAAAAGGAGCGATGCAAAAGAGCGGTCACCTCACCCTTGGTGGAATCGGCCTGGAGGGAAGTGGCACCGCAAACGAAGTCGCCAGCGCATCAGACCTAGTGATCTGTGTTGGAACGCGACTGACCGACTTCACGACAGCCTCTCGCTCCCTCTTCCAGAACCCTGAGGTTCGATTCGTGTC